>CAYVTN010000158.1:0-7010 GCA_964454395.1 uncultured bacterium
GAGGGTCAAATTGCGGCCCAGTGAAAACCAATGCTCCTGCGGCAAACGCCCTTGGGCAATGGCCACAAAACTGCCCAGCCTCGCTTCGGATGCCAACAGGTCATAAAACCCGTCGTCGCGGCGACCCTCTTGGGTGTGGTAACCAATAGCCAAAAGGCGTTTGCTGGGATCAAATAAAAAATCATACTCCATCTCAGCCAAAGCGCCGCACTGCTTAGCCCGCTTCGCCAGGGACGCCATTCTGCCGGCGCCGCGGTTTCCCGCTTCGACCACGATTCTTCTCAGCTGGGCCAGCCACGCCCGCCGTCCGGAAATATCCGGCCCTGAGGAAAGTTTGTCGATTAAAGGCAACAGCACCTTATCCGAATTTGCCACCTCACGGATAGTGGGCGCCCGATGCAACCCTTGCCATATTTTTTTAAACTTTTCAAGCAAAAGGCTTTCTTCCCCGCCTTCCGGGGCTTCCCAAAACGTTTCCGGAAGTTGAGGCAACCGGAGCCAGGGAGCCATAAAAATAATATCTTCCGCATGCCCCTGAAATTGCCGGGCCAAGATGCGCACCCAATCGGCCGCCTCGGCAAACGCCTCCAAGCCCGCCTCCAACTCACGGCACAAGGACTCCAACTGCTTCAGCAGATTCCAGGTTTCCATCAAAAGGACGGGCTTTTTCTGCATTTGAGCACGAAGCTGTTTGATTTTTTCATTGAGTTCAAGCGGTCTATGACGGCCCAGCCCGTTCAGCACTTCTTCTACAACCGCCCAGGTATCTGCCAACCCCGGAAACATCCGGTCCGGCGCCAGCGCATGATCACCCATGGCCAGCAAGCCCTGCCGCAAAACCAGTAAATCTCCGGCCAGATTGCCGCTGTCCACACTGGAAATAAATTGCGGTTCCAGGGGCTTAAGCGTTTGCGTATCATACCAATTGTAAAAATGTCCGCGAAACTGTTCCATGGACTGCAGGGTATGCAGGGTGTGCTCCAGGCGATTAATCAGTTGTCCGGCGGAAATGTATCCGAAATCATAAGCCGACAAATTCGCCAGCAAGGCCAGACCAATATTCGTGGGCGACGTGCGATGCGCCTGACTGGGAAATGGTCGTTACTGATCATTCTCCAAAGGCAGAAAGTGATCTTCTTCCCGAACAAAAGATTCAAAAAAACGCCACGTGCGCCGGGTCAGTTTGCGCAAAAAAAGTGATTGTTCCGCAGGCAGTTGCATTGAGCGTGAAACCGAGGGCCGGCTGATGAGCCAGGTCACCACCGGCGACATAAACCATAGCCCCAGGACAAAAGCGGACCAGTGAACAGCTTCCGGATGACGCCACTCCAGTATGCCTGCCAGCAGCAGCGCCAGGGCCGGAGCACCCCACATGGCGCTTACAATGCCCGGAAATCCGCCGTGATCCTTGCGCCGCGAATCATGGGCTGCGGTCCATTGCAACAAGTGTTGATGACTGATCCACAACCGAAAGAGCGTCCGGCCGATTGCCTCCAGACTGTAATAGGCTTCAAAAGCCAACCATGCCACTCTAAATGTTGCGGAGGCCATCTGGCGGGCCAGTCCCTGAACGGTATCACGGCTATGAATTCCAAATGACATTTCCCGCGGTTTTTGGGTCAGGATTGCTATCAGGCTGGTACAAACCGGAGGCAGAAAATAGACCACGCCCACGCCTGCGGTAATCAACGCCGCAAACGACCCGTCCCACCATCCCAGTATCAGAAGCGCCATGGCCCCCGGAGCTATCAGTGAACGCCGCAGATTATCGAATATTTTCCAGCGGTAAAGTACGCTCAAAGGATTTCGCAGTATACCTTTGCGCCCGGGCACCGTGGGCATCAGCCAGCGGGCAATTTGCCAATCTCCCCGGATCCAGCGGTATCGTCGCCCGGCATCCGTTAAATACTCAGCCGGATAATTTTCGTAGAGCACCACGTCACTGACCAAGCCTGACCTCAGATATCCCCCTTCGAGCAAATCGTGCGAAAGAATCCGGTTTTCCGGCAAACGCTGCGCCAGCACCTTTTGAAAAACCTCCACCTCGTAAATACCTTTGCCGACAAACGAGCCCTCCAGAAACAAATCCTGGTATGTGTCCGACACAGCCAGACTATAGGGATCTATATTTTCCTCACCGCCAAAAAGTTGCGAAAACCAGGTCTTCGATTTATCGGCTGGAATGGCTCCTACCCGTGGCTGCAAAATGCCATAACCTCGGGTCACCATGTTGGCAGACTGATCCACGTGCGCCTTGTTCAAAGGATGGGCCATGGTCGCCACCAGCGTTCTGGCCGAATCCAGGGTCATCCGCGTGTCCTCGTCCAGGGTAATGACATATTTGATTTGGGTCAGGATGGATGGCTCACCCACGATCACTGTTCCCTTTTCAGGAATACCCTGCAGCAAAACGGCATTGAGATTCTCCAGTTTGCCGCGTTTGCGTTCCCAGCCCATCCAGCATTTTTCGCGGGGATTCCAGCGCCGGGGACGGTGGAAGAGATAAAACCTTTCCTGCTGTTCTGAAGAATATTGAGCATTCAAATGGTCGATACCGGCCTTTATCCCCGCGAGTAACGCTTCATCTTCCGGGACATTTTCGCGGTTCGCATCTTTAAAATCCGTGACCAGGCCGAAATGCAGATAGGGGTCGCGATTGGCCAAGTACAGTATTTCCAGATTGTCCAGCAGGCCGGCGATTCTTTGCGGATCATAGAGCAGGCACGGAACCACAATCAGCGTACGGGCTTCCGGAGGCAGCCCATGAGAATAATCCATGCGTGGTATTTCGTTGGGTTTGACGAGCCTGTTGGCCAGCCAATTCACCAGAGCCACCGCCGGCTGGGTGGCAACGCTAAGCGTCATCACCGCCACGCTCCAAAACCACAGCGTCGCTTCCCGCATGGGCCACAGTATCCCCCAGGCCATGGCCAGAGAAAGCAGCCCAATGGCCCCAAGATAAACAAGGGACGCGTTTCGCTTGACACTTTTCTCCAAATGCTCGCCCAGTGTATAATGGGGGTTCACTTTTGCTTCCAGTTGGGCCAGACCCTGATCCAGTAAATAATAACCCACATGCGCTTCATGGCTTTCAAGACCCTGCTGCACGGCGGCCACTTGCGCCAGTTCCAGCGCCATGGCTGCAATGGCCGCTTCCGGACAGGAGCTGCGCTTGGCCAGCAATTCAATCCGATGGCGGCAATGGTCGCGGGTGGCAAAATCTGTCCGCCGATAGATGTCCATGGGGTCCCGTCTTAAACTCTGTTCCACCCGGCTCTGCGTTTCCACAAACTCGCGCCAATCCATGGCATGTATAAAATGCAGACTGGAAATGCTGTTGCTGATGGACACCTGGTCTTCAGCCTGCCGCTGATTTTCCAAACGCACAAACCGCTCACTGTTCATGCCGTCTTCAGCCAAACGCTGTTCCATCCAGGTCAAAGGCAGGGCCAGAGCAGGCCCCTGCCCCTGGAGAAAGCGCGTCAATTCGGCTACGAACGCGCTGGACATGGGAGGATCGGAGCGTGCCATATCCGCCATTTCCAGCACCAGGCTTTTGGGATCTTTTTCCAGGATGGTGATCATCCGGCCGGCCCAATAGCCGGCCAGCTTCCGGTCGGTTCGGCCGGCTGTAATGCGGGCTGCGACGCGTCGCAAATTTTCGATTAACGCCAGGCGCAGCATAATCGGGATCGCCCACAACTCGCCCAGCTTCAGCGTGCCTGCGGTTTGATACGCGTCCACGAAGGCGCTGATACTCCCCGAATCCACCCGTCCGTCGCCATGGGCAATGACTTCCAGCGCTATATCATATACCCGTGGGAACCCTGCGGATTTTCCGGTTGCCAGGGTCGGCAGCTCGCGGCTGTAGGCTTTGGGTAAATGCGTGCGGGTTAACCGGATTTGCTCTTCGACCAGGTAGAAATTATCCAGAAACCATTCGTCGGCAGGCAGGAGAGGATTTTTTTTTACCGCCTCCTCCCGCAAAAGCTGATAGGATTCCAGCAGCAATTTTTCGTTTTCATTAAGGCGGGGCAGCAAATGGTCCGGACCGCGCGCAGCAGCCAGCTCGTGCCGGCCGGCCAACCCTTTGGCAAACTCCGCCATTTGCTCGACACTGAACAGTTCCGCCCGTAGAGGCTGCTCCTGTCCCAACTGCCGCGCCGTCTCCTGAGTACCAGGGCGGAATTTGAGCTGAACTATGTTCTTGATTATTTCCTTGGCGCTGTCATCCATTTGGTTTCGCAATCCGCGAAATTTGATTTGGCGTTCTCAAACCATGTGTCATTGGTTTAAAATCACCCGGTCTGAGGAGCGGGGAATTCGCGTTGAGGTATTGGACATCGCAAGCCAGATCTCACCTGAGTATAAATCCAAAATCGATTAATAGCCAGCACCTTCTCACCGCATGATTGAAGCGGCCATTTTATTGCAGGTTGTTTTTTGTGACACAGGTGTTCTGCGTGCATACGAGGCGGAGCAGGCACCATCAAGCCGTGCAACAACACAGCATATTTTTCGTGCCGCCACTCCGCAACCAGACATTCATCATCTTCCAAAGTCAGCAGGCTAATAAAACGAGACGGAGCAACTCGACCATGTCCTGGCCTTTAAACGGTTTTTGCAAATACCCTACCGCACCGGCCTGAAAAGCCCGATTCATGAATCCGCCGTCTTCATCGCCTGTAATCATGACCACCGGACGTTTAAAACCCGAATCCACCAGACGACGGTGCAGTTCCCATCCGTCCAATCCCGGCAAGTGAATGTCTATGATCAAACAGCCTGGGTCGCTGTTCGGCACTTCGCTCAAAAACGTCTCCGCACAAGAAAAAGACCTGGTACAAAAGCCATAACTGTCCAGCAGCAGCGCAAGCGCACGGCGCACGGACTCGTCGTCATCGACTATATAGAAGTAATTATGGTTTGGGGTCACGTTGCCTCCCGGGCTGATAAAATCACATACGATTTATACCCGTTAACGGTTTCTTGAATAAACGACCTTGCCGGACTTTTCCTGAATTTCACCTGCTATCATTTCAGCTTTGCCTTCGGCCTCCAACTTGGAATTGTTGGTGATTTTCCCCGCCATTTCATTAAGCATACCCAGAGCGTAGCGAATCTTGCCTTCTGTTTGTATCTTTTCCCTGGATTTCATACCATTCCTCCTCCTTCATGTTTTTCAGAAGTGGAAAAGTCATGTATACGCGAATCCTGCTTAAATAGCAATTGTACTCAGGTCTAATACGGTGATGTTAGCGATAAGGCCGGCAAACGCAAGGAGATCAGTTTTCCGGAGGAACAATGCCCACTTTCCGGGCCATGTCGATGAGTTCGGTGACGGTTTTGGCCTGCATCTTTTGCATAACCCGGCCGCGATGCACTTTCACGGTCTGCAGGACCGTTCCCAATTGAAAAGCAATTTCTTTATTGAGCATGCCTTGGGCCACAAGACGGAACACTTCACGCTCCCGTGGTGACAAAGTCATGAGGCCGCGGTTGATTTTATCTATTTCCACTTCAGCTTTATGCAGGGATTTATTCTTGGCGATGGCCAACGTAATGGCATTCAACAGATTCTTTTCATTAAAAGGTTTGACCAGAAAATCAATTGCTCCTGCTTTCATGGCTTTCACACTCAAGGGGATATTTCCATGGCCGGTAACAAATATTATAGGAATTCCAAGTTGCCGGGCTGCCATAGCATCCTGTAGCGCCAGCCCATTAATATCCGGCATGCGAATATCGAGGAGCAAACAAGAGGGCAATTTAAAATGCTTGAAAGCTAAAAAATCTGCTGCGCGTGTAAATGTTTCAATTCTGAATCCATGGGATTTCAACAACAGACTCAAGGCCCTCCCCACGGACACATCATCATCCACGATATAAACCACAGAACCCTGCGGAGACATGGTCAGGCCTCCTTTATCGGAAGCGTGAACTTGAATTTCGCACCGCCTTCGGGATTCGGTTCGGCTTTCAGATGCCCCCCATGGGCCTCAATGATGGAACGGCTGATAGACAATCCCATGCCCAGGCCATCTGGTTTGCTGGTAAAAAAGTGCGTGAAAAGTTTGGACATATTCCCTTTAGAAATTCCGCGCCCGGAATCAATTACTTCCACCAGGATCGTTTTTTGATCTTGCCGCAGGGAACGGACTAGTATGCGGCGGGGCTCCGGTATATTTTCCATGGCATCAAAACTATTGCTGAAGAGATTCAGGAGGACCTGCTGGAGTTGCACTAAATCACCATTGATGGCCGGAATGTCTTTCGCCAGCTCCACCGTAATGACACAGTTCCTGATATTGGCATCCGCCGAAATCAGTGTAATGGTTTCATTAATAACCGCATTGATATCGAGCACTTTCATCTCAGGTTCGCTTTTCTTGAGCAGGGAGCGCAAGCGCCGTATGACCTCTACTGCACGTTGGTCGTCACTGATTATATACTGAAGGATCTCTCTGGTTTTTGGTTCGCGTTTGGCGAGCATACGATGGGCTGTATGTGCGTAGGAAAGAATGGCAGTAAGCGGCTGGCTGATCTCATGCGCCAATGAAGAAACGAACTCAGCCAGCTTGCCGACGCGGGTGACGTGCAATAGTTCTTCGCGCTGCTCTGTTATTTCCAGCTCCCTTTGCCGCATTAGCGTAATATCCGTCTGAATGCCCACATAATGGGTGATATCGCCGGAAACGCTGCGCACAGGCGTGAGGCGCAGCTGACTCAAATATTTATGCCCGTTTTTTTTATAATTTAGCATCTCCCCATGGAAATTTTTACCTTGCCACAAGGTGTCTTTAATTTCCGCGACCAAGCGGGCATCTGCATTGTCTCCATTAAGCGAGAAATAATTGCGGCCTACAATCTCGTTTTTAGGATAACCGGTCATTCTCAGGAATGCTGAATTGGAATAGACAATGGGATAGTTTGTTTTTTGAGCATCAATAATAAAAACCCCATCGCCGGTGGATTCAATGGCTTTGGTGAGAATGTGGATTTGTTCATCG
>CAYVTN010000159.1:0-6992 GCA_964454395.1 uncultured bacterium
ATAGGTGCAGTTATTAATGGAGACGCAACATACATAAGGTTTTTAATGATTTTATGTGAAAAGGTGGCTGGCACCGATCTCTAACAACATGAGCATACTCACGAATGACAAAACGCATTGTATACCCCCAACCTCTCCATCACATCCACCCCAGTCATTCTCATCTATAAGCCATTGCCGGCGTTGCCCGGGTGACTATTGATAACCGTATCCTGCTCAAAGCGATTCCTGTCGTTCATTGGGGGGCTTATACAGTTTTAATGGAGCGAAACCCCGCGGCCGTCTGCCCGGAAGATATGGATATGGGGATGCTGCAGGAGCTGATGTGGTGTTTGAGAGGGGTGATTGAACTGGCGGTGGTGGAAGAGGTGAGGATGGGAAGCAAGAAATATCTATTTTAATTCCGTCATCTGATGGATACCTGATTAACTATCCGGTGAATAAAGTCGTTATAAAGTCATGAAGACAAAGAAGAAAAACTCATCCCATCATCTAATAAATCGATGTATAATAAATCCGCGATTTATTACATCTCAGAGGCTGATATGAGTCCTGATTATCAAGTTTTGGAACAATTAAAGTGTAAGATCATTGAGCTTGTCCATCCGTTGAAGATTATCCTTTTCGGATCGGCCGCAAGAGGGGAGATGCACGCTGACAGCGATCTTGATATTATGGTTGTCATGCCGGAAGGCACCCATCGCCGGCACACGGCACAACATTTGTACCAGCATATTGAAGGTATAAAGATTCCTTATGAAATTGTGGTTGCCACAGAACAGGACATGGAAAAAAACAAGGATAATTCCAGTTTGATATACAAGTCTGTTCTCAAAGAAGGGAAGCCCCTTTATAATGCCTGAACCGCAAGCTGGTGAACCTAAAGCTTGGCTAAAACATGCCAAAAGCGATTTGCTTATTGCTTCCAACCGAACTTCGGAAGAAATATTGTTGGATACGCTTTGTTGTCATGCACAACAAGCGGCTGAAAAATCAATTAAAGCTTTGTTAGTGAAGGATCATCTGGAAGTCCCTAAAACTCACAATATTAAACTACTGATGGAAACTTTAAGTAGTCAGCTTATTATTCCGCCTGAAATCAACGCTGCTTCCATATTAACGGACTATGCCATTACCGCTCGTTATCCTGGCGAATGGGAAAAGGTTAATGCAGAGGAGTATAAAAAGGCGATTGAGTTGGCTAATAAAGTTTATGATTGGTCTGCTGCTTTAATCGGTTAAGCTATAGTGATGATCTGCACAGAAACGGTATTCACCCGACACCCGTGTAATGCCCTCCATAAGTCCCATCCACTCGCCAATAAAAATTTGACGACTTCAGCCAATAATGGCATACTGATTTGCAACTCAAGTTGTCCTGTTTTTCATACCCTGCGGGAGGTGCTCCTCATGAAACGAATCGTAAGCGCTTTAGCCGTATCCCTCTGCCTGCTCAGTCTCAGCGCTATCACTATTGCCGAAACCAGCGCTGAAGTCGATGCCCTTGTCAAAAAAGTCGACAAACTCTACCGTGCCGACAACAGCTACGCCCGCATGGTAATGCGCATTGTCAATCCCCATTACCAACGCACCCTGACCATGGACATCTGGTCCCAAGGCATGAAAAAAACCTTCATCCGTATCCTGGAACCGGCCAAAGACCGCGGCGTGGCCACGCTGCGGGTGGACAAGGAAATGTGGAATTACTTTCCCAAAATCGACAAAGTCATGAAAGTGCCGCCGTCCATGATGATGAGCTCCTGGATGGGATCGGACTTTACCAATGACGACCTGGTCAAGGAAACCACCTTACTCGATGACTATAATGCCCGCCTGGCTCCGCCGGCGGACGCCAATCCCGACTATTATTATATTGAACTAACCCCCAAAGCCCGGAGCGCCACTGTATGGGGCAAGATCATCTCCGTGGTGCGCAAGTCCGATTATATCCCTGTCAGTGAAGACTACTACGATGAAAAAGGCAAGAAAATGCGGCGCATTGATTTCAAGGGGATTAAAAAAATGGGCGGCCGTCTTATTCCCACCATTATGGAAGTCAAACCCCTGAACAAGCCGGGCAACACCACGGTGATTGAGTATCAAAAGGCCGTGTTCGACCAAGGTGTGCCGGCATCAACCTTTAGCTTGCGCAATTTGCAGAAGAAAATTTGACGTTTGCCAAACTTCTTATCCGCCTGGTTTGCGGGGCTTGCGCCCAGGGCAAACCATAACTGGGAAGGAGCCATGCCATGTTTTTAACCAAAATAGCCTACCGAAATGTGCTGCGTCAAAAACGACGCTCCCTGTTGACGGGATTGACCATGGTGGGCGGTTTTGTATTACTTTCCTTGTCCATTTCCATTTCCGACGGCACTTATGACCGGGCCATCGAGGCCTTTACCTTATCCTCAACCGGCCATGTGCAGATTCATCGCAAGGGTTACCTGGAAAAACCGACCTTGTTTAATAACTTTGACGATGTGGATGCCATCGGCCGCAAGGTCATGGAGGTCAAGGACGTGGAATCGTGGACGCCCCGGGTGTTCTCGCCGGCCCTGTCCTTTATCGGCAGCAAAACCACGGCCGCCCGAATCGTGGGCATTGATCCGGTGCGTGAGCCCCAAACCACTCACTTCGTTGACAAAATCGGGCAGGGTCACATGCTGGGCAAAACCCCGGCCAAGGAAGCCATGATCGGCGGCGGATTGGCGGAAGTCCTCAATGCCAAAGTGGGCGATGACCTGGTATTGATTGCCCAGGGTGCGGACGGGTCCATTGCCAATGACCTGTTCAAAATCGTGGCTATTCTCAAAGGCGGCATCAATACGGCCGAAAGCCGCAACTGCTACCTGCAGCTGCAAACCGCTCAGGATTTCCTGGTATTGCCCGGTCGGGTGCACGAGATGGTGGTGGTGCTCAATAATTTTAAGGAATCGCGCCAAGCCGCCAAGACCATCAGCGCCAAACTTAATGATCCTCAACTGGAAGTCATGCCCTGGCAGGAGGTGGAGAGGCCTTTTTACCGGGCCATGATGGCTGATAAGGAAGGCATGTGGATATCGCTGATGATTATAATTGTCATCGTGGCTATTGGGGTACTCAATACAGTGCTCATGTCTATCTTGGAGCGTACCCGTGAGTACGGGGTGCTCAAAGCCTTGGGAACCAGGCCCTGGGCCCTGTTCAAACTCATCCTGCTGGAAACCAGTTTTTTGGCCGGTCTGGCAGTAATCATTGGTACGATCCTCAGTTTGGGTATCAATTATTACATGTCCATTCATGGCATTGCCTATCCTGAGGGTATGGACATGGGGGGCATTGTGATTACCACCATGCAGGGTGTGATCAATGTGCGCTGTCTGCTCATTCCGGCTGTGGTGACCTTTTTTACCTCTGTTTTGGTCAGCATTATTCCGGCGCTTAGGGCCGTGCATATTAAACCAGTGCGAGCGATTCGTTTATAACCTTCCTGTTCCTAAAGGGCTTAATCATAGGAAGGCGGAAGAGCATCGTATGAAGGAGCGTTCTTATGTGGCTGCTGCTTAAATTGGCTTGGCGAAATCTCTTTCGCAACACGCGCCGCACGCTGCTTTCAGGTCTGGCCATTGGCGTGGGCCTGGCGGCCTTGATTTTCGGTGACGGCTATATGCAGGGCATGATCAATGGCATGGTGCAGACCGCCACTGCTACTTTGCCCGGGGAAGCCCAGATTCACCATGAGGGCTTCCGCAAGTCCATGGATGTGGAGCTGACGGTCAGTCATGGCCAGGACATCCTCACCTCGCTGGCCAAAGAACCTATTGTTAAAAGCTTTGCGCCCCGCGTCCTCAGCTACGGCATGCTCACTTCGCCGGCTGATGTAAGCTCCATTTTGCTCTACGGCGTGGACCCGGCCAAGGAAGCCACGGTCTCCAATCTGAAAGAGGTCATTCAATCTGGGTCTTATTTAAGCTCTGATCATCCCAACCAGATTCTGGTGGGTGAGCAACTGGCCAAAAACCTAAGCCTGAGCTTGGACGACAGGGTAGTGATCACCGTGGCTCAGGCGCATACCGGTGAACTTTCCCAGGAAATGTTCCGCGTCGGCGGTATATTCAAATTTTCCCAGCGTGATTTGGATAGCAGCGTGGCTTTTATCAATCTGACCAAGGCCCAGCAATTGCTGATGCTGGACGATCATTTTCATGAGATTGCTCTTGATTTTACCAATTTGAAATTGGCGTCCGACAAGAACCTGCCTTTTTGGAAGCACTATTCCCAGGATGGCAACGAAGCCATGGGCTGGGGCCAGTTGTTTCCTGATCTGAAGGCTTTTGCCGACATGTCTTCGTTTGCCATGTTCATCACAGCGCTGATCCTCTTTGGGGTGGTGTCCTTTGGCATCATGAACACCCTGTTTATGTCCCTCTATGAGCGGATGTTTGAATTCGGGGTGATGCGGGCCATTGGCACCCGGCCGGGGCGCATGGCCCTGATGATTCTTTTGGAAGCGTGCAGCTTGGCCGTGATCAGCATCATTATCGGCATTGTGCTGGGTTATGGATTGACCCGCTACTATCAGGTGGTGGGCATTGATTACCGCGGCCTGGAATTTACGGGCGTGACCATTAAGAGCCTGCTCTATCCGGTAATGCGCAGCTACCAGTATGTGGTTTATCCTATCTGGTTGTTTGTGTTCACAGCACTGGTGGGGCTTTATCCGGCTATCTATGCCGCCCGGCTGACCCCGGCCAAGGCCATGAAAAAGAGTTTGTAATTATTGGGGTTTTAGTCTGCGTGCTTCTGCTGCTATTGGATTTCATAGATCGTCATCCCGTTGTGCTCTTAAAGGGGATCCGGAAAAGATTTAAAAATCAAAACCTCCGGATACCGGCCTTCACCGGGATGACGACAAAAAACTTAATGACATTATTCCAAAGGGAAGAGTTGAGTTTCTTTAATATCAGTCAATGATCATTTCAACAAAGGAGCTGGCCATGACTTCAGGCGTTGCACCACAGGCAGAAAAAACCGAGGATGTGATCCGGGTGGAGCACATCAGTAAGGTCTACCGCAATGGTGAAATTGAGGTGAAGGCTTTGCAGGATGTGACCTTAACCATCAAGCGCGGGGAATTTACAGCCATCGCCGGACCGTCGGGATCAGGCAAGACGTCGTTGCTCAACATCATCAGCGGCCTGGACGGCACCTCCACAGGCCATGTGTTTTTGGACAGCAAGAACATCACGTCCATGAGCGGGTCCGAACTCTCCGATTTCCGCCGCGATCACATCGGGTTCATTTTCCAATCATACAATCTCATTCCCGTGCTTTCCGCCCGGGAGAATATCGAGTACATCATGTTGTTGCAGGGCGTCCCGGCTGAAGAACGGGCACGGCGGGTAACGTCCATTTTAAAGGACGTGGGCATGCAGGGCATGGAAGACCGCCGGCCGGCTCAACTGTCGGGCGGGCAGCAGCAACGGGTGGCTGTGGCCAGGGCCATGGTCTCCGAACCGGACATCATTCTGGCTGATGAACCCACTGCCAACCTGGATTCCGCCACTGGTTCGGCACTGCTGGACATGATGCGCGAGCTCAATGAAAAAAGGAATATGACCTTTGTATTTTCCACCCATGACAATCTGATCATGCAGCGGGCCAAGCGTTTGGTGGTGCTCAAGGACGGTCATATTGACAAGGATGAAGTACGTGAACAATAGCCATCATCCCCTGATTGTTACCGTGCTGGGTCTGGTCCTGGCCTGCGCCGCTGCGACGGTCCGGGCCGACGACAGCAGCCAAGGGGAGCGCAGCTGGACTGTGCATGGTTATTACAAAAACTTTTTCACGGCACTGCAACAACCGGAAATAACGGGCCTGGCCGCTAGTCAAGACCAGCCGGCCCAGGCGCTGGTGCTCAACAGCCTGCGCTTGAAATTCGATTTTCCTCTTAGCAGCCAGGTGACCCTGGCTGCGGCTTACGAACTTACTCCGCAAGCAGGCAGCACGGCCAGTCTCAGCCAATTTTGGGCCCAGCCTACCTCAAGTAGTTATCGCCTGGCTGATCTCGATCAGCGTCTTTACCCGGCGCCAGGCAAGGCTGCCGACAATCTCACGGTTAATCAAAACCTGGATCGCATGCTTCTGACCTGGTCACCTGCCTTTGGTGATATCCTGATTGGCCGCCAGCCCCTGGCTTTTGGCTCGGCCCATGTGATCAATCCCACCGATGTGCTGGCGCCGTTCACATTTCAGAGTCTGGACAAGGAAGAACGGGTGGGTGTGGATGCCGTGCAGGTGCGCCTGCCTACCAGCGCCATGGGGGAATTCAACGCCGGCTGGGTGGCAGGCAAAGACGGTCGCTGGCAGGACAGCGCTGCTTTTGTGAAACCCCGTTTTTACTGGTGGGACACGGATGTGATTGTATTGCTCATGGCTTTTCAGGAACAGGTGATGGCAGGCCTGGATCTGGCCCGCTCCATCGGAGGCGCAGGCACCTGGCTGGAGGCGGCCTATACCTTTGCCAATGCCCTGGGTCAGCGTGCCCCTGAGGAGGATTACTGGCGCCTCTCCGTAGGTGCTGATTACAATTTTACCAGCACCTGCTATGGTTTCGTGGAATATCATTACAACAGTCCCGGAAGCCTCAAACCGGCCGACTATCCCAACTTGGCTACTCACGTGGCCTACACCAAGGGTGCTGATTTTTTACTGGGCAGACATTACTTGTGCCCGGGCTTCACCTGGCAACTTTCACCTTTGTTGTCCGGAGCCATGCAAGTGCTGGCCAATCTGGAGGATGGCTCGGTTTTTCTGAGTCCTACGCTGGACTACAGTTTTGCCGACAACGTGACCTGGGAAGCAGGTGCGTTCCTGTCTTTTGGTTCCAAGGCCCAATTGGTGACATCCACCGGTCTGCCTCATCTGGAACCAACCAGTGAATTCGGTCTTTATCCCACCTTGCTGTTCATGGCCGCTAAGCTTTATTTTTAATGGCCGCTATTAAAGGC
>CAYVTN010000160.1:0-6957 GCA_964454395.1 uncultured bacterium
CCAAAAGGCGGTAACGTCGTTTCAAATTTCTTTTGGTTACGGCAAGACCGTAAAAAGCGTGCTTGATCTTGTCCATAAAAAATTGCTGGTTTAAATCACTCAAGGCCCATTTGGAATCAAGCATATCCTGCATCATATCCAAGGCTGTGTCCGCCGCCTTTTCCGGCTGATTCATGGCCTCATAAATGGAGATAATCTGCAGGCCCGCAGCCAACCCCAAGGGAATTTCCTGGCTCAACTTGGTTTGCGGGTTCTGAAGGTAAATTTGGCGGTATAACTTCAAGGCCCGCTCATAACTGCCTTGTTTAAAGAGGCATCTCGCCAGCGCATTGGCCGCATAAACATCATCGGGATTCTCCAGCCACAATTTTTCATAAATGGCCACGGCGCCGGCATAGTCTTGATCACGGTATTCCATGATTTCGGCCAGCTTGAACTGGGGATGATCAAGCAACCCGACGCTCAACACTTCGGTACCGGTTTGTTTCAGCGGTTTTTGCCAACCTTTGAGATAAATGCTGTCACCGTCATAATAAAAGGCACGCTTAATGTCGTCCCGCGCTTCTTCCAGTACACTCAAGCTTTTGGAAAAGTTATGGCCCCGCCCTGTGAGGAATTTGTCCTTATAGCTCAGCGTGTCCTGCACATAATGTTCCCAGGCTTCCATTAATTTAAGCTTGTTTTTCTCCAAAAAAAGATGGTGGGCTTGACCCATATCAAAGGTCAATTTATCGCGGTTGTGGTTAAAATCCACTCTGAATAAATGGATCATAAGACCCAAAACCAACACCAAGACTGTCCAACTGATTATTCGTGTTCTGCTCATCACGCTGCCTGTCTATGATTTCCCCCTGATGACAGTTTAGCCTCCCGCTTGCGCGGCCATGCCACCATTTGGTCATTTATTTGTCAAAATTTTGTCATCTTCGGAAAGTATCGGATTTTAAAAGCTAATTCCTTATAGCGACCTTTGTTGACAGGACTGCCTATTTTGCTTAGAATCATCGTCAATTTTATAAATCAACATGGGAGCCATTTTTTTGCCCTCTATTTTAAACAACGAGACCATAACCGCCTTTGTGGGAAAAAACACCGCTTATTATGTAAAGGCCTGGAACAGCCGCCATGGGATTTGGCGATGGAATTGGGCCGCCGCCTTGTTTGGCCCTCTTTGGATGGCTTATCGCCGCCTATACCTGTGGGCTCTGCTCTGGGCGTTGATGTTCGTTTGGGCCGACTTTTGGGCTGCCGCCAGTCCCTCTAGTATTTCTGTGGTGGCGGAGCCTTTTATACTGTCAGGATTGCTGGGCAACAGCCTTTATTATCTTTCGTTCCGCCGGGCGCTGCGCTCTTCCCTTCCCGCCATGCCACGAGGCCCTCATTGGGCAGCTGCTTTAATCCTGGCCGGCCTGATGGTCATTGGCAGTATCGGTTTGCCCTTCTTCTTTCACTTGCCGCTTTACACGCGCCAACCTTGGCAGATCCAAGTCCGTTCCCTGCTGTGGGACTGGGGCCACCCGGAAACCAATCTCAATGAGATTAATAGTTTGCAAAAGCAGGTCCGGCAAGCCTATTGGAAAGGTAACTTTAAAGCAAGTATCGGTTTGGCCCAAGGCGCGTTGGGTCTGGTCAATCTGAAATTCAGCCAGAACCAACCGCTGCGCACGGCTTGGGAAACCACCTTGATCAGGCTCAACCGGGAGGCAGGTCACTATCAAGCCGCCCGTACCTTGGCAACGAAGCTTCTTCATCGCTATGAAATTACTTTTGGACCTGACAGTCTTTTTACCGCGCTGTTTACGGTCAATCTGGTGGACCTGGATCTTGCCCAAGGCCTTGTGGATCAGGCCAAATCAGGCGCTTATAACAGTCTGATAATTTGGGACCACATGCCGGACAACATCACGCAGCCGGTCGTGGTGGAACAAAAAGCGTCACTCTACAGTGATATGGGCGTCACCTTGCAGGCTTATGGCCGTATGGATGAGGCACGCTCTTATCACGAACAAGCCCTCCGGCTTTATCAGTCCGTCCATGGCGAGCAGGCGCCCGAAAGCTGGCGCTATCTGGTACGGTTGGGGGATTATGACAAGGAAATGCTGCAGTGGGATCAAGCCGGATCATACTATGTAAAGGCCGAACAACTGATTAAGCGGAATCTGTCCGGCCCCAATCCCGTCCTTCCCGTAATCATAACTGCTCTGGGCGATCTGGACTGTCTTAAGCGCCATTATTCCCGGGCAGCCCGACGGCTGGAACAGGCCCGCCAACTTGGCGCCATGATCTATGGGCCGGACCATCTTGTCACTGCCGCTGCCTGCTACGGCCTGGGCAAAGTCTTTTTTTCCCAAGGTCATATGCAGGCAGCGGAAACCAAGCTTAAGCAGGCCTTGGCCGCCGTGGAAAAAAGCATTGGCCGCAACAACATTATTTATGCCGGCTATAATCAAACCTTGGCGGATTTTTATTATTTCCGCAATCAACGGGATCGGGCTGAAAAGCTGTTTCGGGAAAGCCTCGCCATTTTTACCGGCATTTACGGTTCCGACCATCCCCGCTTGATCTTTTGTTTGGAACGTTTGGAGGCTTTGGCGGAGGCCAGGGATGATGTGAAAAAAGCGGTGGGCTATTTAAAACAGACGGCGGGCATACGCGCACATTACGGCTCCAAGGCCATCCCCAGCCGCCGGCTGGTGGCGCTGGACCGCGAGGGCATCAAACTCTAAGCCGCGGAGCTGGATAAGATTCTTTATATCTGGATTATCTGCGCAAAAACCTTAGATAATCCAGATGCAGACTCTAACCCGGCAAATCGGAAAGTTTATTTTTAGTAACCAGTTGATCGGTCAGCCGCAACCATTCAATAAGCAGCCGGTTGACCTGCATGGCCAAATCAATTTTGGCAAAGCGGTTGTCCGCCAGCTCCCGGGAAGCGCTGATCACGTCATTTAACTCAGCCCGTCCCTGCAGATAATGGCGTTCTTCCTGGGCCAGGACTTTTTCATTCAGCGCAATCTGCTGGTCCAGCAGGGTCAAACGCTTTTGACCGTAGGTCATGGCCGTGAACAGGCTTTCCATTTGATCCTGCAAGTGCTGCTCCAGAGCCTCTTTTTTCAAGGTGTTTTGTTTTTTCTGTGCTTGCGCCAAGGCTTGCTTAAGCCGGGGCTGCTGATCCAAAAAATCATAGCGCACTTCCACCCCGGCCCGCCATTCCTGACGGCGGTCGGTCAGCTGCTTTTCTCCTTCCGTGCGCAGCCCAAGCTTTAGCTGAGCCGAGGGCATCAGGTCTTCGGCCCAAACCCGGGCTTCCAAACCGTTTTTTTCAATGATCTTGTTTAAAATGGCAAAGGAACGGCTGTGGACTTTGACCCGGGCAAAAGCGGTTTCAAACGAATCCGGCAGAGGCCGGTAGGGCAGGATGGTGGCCGGCATTTTATTCAAAGGGCCGCTCCAGCCGGTATAGCGGCGGATGGTTTTAAGCAATGTCTGCAGGTCCTGTTCCCGGGATAACAGGACCTCCCTGCTGCCCAGGACCTGCAATTTGATTTTATTCACATCCAACTGATCGGCAATTTTATGTTGAAAGCGGTCCTGAATGTTGCGCAGCAACCGCTCCTGCTGGCTTAATATTTTGCGTTCTGCCTCCACCTGGGCCCACTGCGCCACCCAAGCGTAATAGAGGTCCATCAATTGGGCCAGGTAATCCTCGTAGGCTTCCAGAACCTGATAGGTGGCCAGCTCCACTTCCAAGCCTTTCACTTTGGTTAAAAGACGGTGGGTATGGCCAAAGGCATTGTTCAAAAAAGGCTGGGCCACGCTGAATGACGCCGTCGTGATCGACTGATCCAAAATATTGTCGCTGCCATAATTCAGGCTGGCCGTCACTTGTGTTCCTGTCTGAGCCAGCAAGCCTTCCAATTGCAGACTTGCATCCGACTCATCCTCGTCATTGACCATAAGATTCAAATGGTAATTGGCACCGGCACTCAGGAGCAGTTGATCGGACGGCACCGCCAGGGCGGCTTGATATTGTTGGACCAGGGCTTCACTCAGGATAACCTGAAACTGCTGGTCGTGTTGGCACACGGCCCGGATGAAATCTTCTATGGCTATAGGCTGGGCTTTGGCTAGAACCGGCCCGGCCAGGGCCAGAAGGAGTAACCCCGCCAGTAGGTAATGTTGCCGCGTTTTGTTCATGCCGGAGGTGCTCCTTTGGACGTCAAGCGGTAGCGCAGGTCACGCAGCAGGCTATAGAGCGCGGGCACCAGAAAGAGGGTAATCATGGTCGCAAACAGCAAGCCCCAGGCCAGAGCCAGCATCATCTCGGCCAGCATGGCATCATAACCGGCCCAACCGTAAGCCGTGGGCAAAATCGCCACCACGGTGGTCAAGGTGGTCAGCATGACCGCCCGCAGGCGGGTCTGGGCGATTTCCGCGATTTGGCGGTTGGACAATTCCTGATGTTGGCCGCGGTCATACTCGCGGTCCAGCTTGGAGAGCATGACAATGGAATCATTGACCACCACACCGGTCAGGCCCAGCAAGCCCACGGCGGCCATGAACCCGAACTCAGTCATGCCATGCACCCAGAAGGCCAGCACCACGCCGATTACGCCGAAAGGAATGGAGAGCATGATCAAGAACGGCTTGATCAGGGAATTAAACAACAAGGCTAAAACCAGGTAGATCAGGCCGATAACCAGGGTGATGGCCAAAATAAACGCATTGCCCGATTCCCTGCTGTCCTTGACTTCGCCGCCAAAACTAAGGCGGGTGGAAGGTGATTCGGCAATGATGTCCGGAAAGATGGTTTTTTCCACCTGGCTTGCGATTTCCAATGGCGTCAGACGATGGTTGTCCTTCAGGTCCGCATAGACCGAAGTGGTGCGCTTCAGTTCCTCCCGGTAGATGGCGCTGGGCGTTTTGACCTGCCGCACGGTCACCAGATCCTTTAGCGGCACGAGATAGTTGCCGCTGTTTTCAATGGGAATATTCAGCAGGGAACGCAGGTCCTGTTTGTTTTTTGCCATGGCCGTGAGCCGCACATCAATGGTTTCTTCATCCCCCGACAATTCATAAAGCACTTTGCCGTCCACCATGGCGCGCAGGGAACTGCCGATGACACTGGGATTAATGCCAAGCCGTTTTATTTTTTCCCGGTCCAGCCTGAGCTTGAATTCCCGGTTGGCTTTGGGTTCGTCAATTTCCACATGCGTCAGATCAGGCAAATGTTTCAGCGCAGCCACCAGGTTTTGGGCAATGGCTTCCCTCTTCTGGTCATTGTTTTCCTGTACCAGAATTTCAATGGGGCTGCCGCTATCCTGGCCAAAATGACTCTTGGCCACCATTAACTTACGGATGTTGGGCACGGCTTTCATTTCCTGTTCCCAGTGCCGGGCCAGAGCGGCGCTGGAAACGGTGCGTTTTTCCTTGGGCACCAGTTCGATGCGCACGCGAAACTGATTTTCTTTAACAGCACTGCCCCTACGGCTCATGGCGATGGCCGTGCGGTAGCCCACCACTTCCCTGCCCACATAAGGAGCAAGCTTAGCCTCCAGGGAACACACCAAACGTTCGGTCTGAAAGCGGTTAAAATCATCAGGGGCAAAGCCGGTGATAAAAACTTCCGTGCTCTCTTCATTGGGAAACATGACAAAGCGCATTTTACTTTTAACCAGCCAAACCGCAGCCACGAGCAACATCAGGAAAACAAGAAAAAGCAGCCCCTTGCGGGCCAATACTTTTTTGAGCATCCGTCCATAGGCTGCTTCTACAGCCAGAAACCAATGGCGGTTGCCGGATTGGTGCGCCGGCGTCATGGCGGCAGCCGGACGCTTGTGCTGAAAATAGCGTTCAATCCAGGGCAAGGTGCCCAGGGAGAAAACCACGCGCAGAGGGCGCGGCACGTCAATTTTCATATGCGAGGGCAGAATGAACACTGATTCAAAAAGACTGGCGCCGAGCATCATGGTGACTATAGCCGGAATAAAGGCCACCATCCGGCCCATATGCCCCGGAAAATCGAGTAAAGGAATAAAGGCAATGCAGGTGGTGACGATGCTGGCCACAATGGGTAAAAAAACATAACTGGTGCCTTTGACCACGGCTTCATCAACGGTCATGCCCTGGGCCCGGAAACGGGAAATATTTTCAGCCACCACGATGGCGTCGTCCACAATCATGCCCATGACAATGATCACTGCCGCCAGAGTAATATTGTTGATGGTATACCCGAAAAAGTGGATAAAGACCATGGTCAGGCAAAAAGTGAAAGGAATGCCCATAGCCACCCAGAGACTGGATTTCAGGTCCAGAAAAACAAGCAGCATGATCAGCACCAGCACAAAACCGATCAGGCCGTTCCAGCCGATCAGGCTGAGACGGTTGCGGACATCGCGCGATTCATCATCCAGCAGCAGCACCGAAATTTTTTGTTTCTTTAAATGGGCGTTCCGGAAGCGCGCCACTTCTTCGCGCACCGCGGCCATGGCGTCCAGGATTCCGGTGCTGCTGCTTTTCACCACCCGTAAAAACAGGCCTTCATGCCCGTTGATCTTACGGATGGCGGTTGTTTCCTGATAGCCGTCTTTGATGTCGGCCAAAGCCTTCAGGCGTACCGGCCGCCCTTCAAAACTGCCCTGAATGATCACTTGATTCAATTTTTGGACCGTATCCAACTCGGCATCAATGGTGACCTTGGATTCATCGCGGTCTTTGAGGCTCCCGGCGGGAATGCGGAGGTGATTGTTCTGAATCTCATGAATAACCTGGCTGAAGGAAAGATTATAAGCCCGAAGCTTGTCCGGATTGAGCTCAATTTGAATTTCCGGCTGGAGGTAGCCCGAGTATTCCACCCGGCTGATCTCATTCCTGGCCAGCAGTCGGTTTTCCAGGGCCAGGGCGATCGGCTCGCGGAACACCGCCATGTCGTCGACCACGAGTATGGTGCTCACTTTC
>CAYVTN010000161.1:0-6928 GCA_964454395.1 uncultured bacterium
TAGTGCACGGCCCCCATCTTGATGGCTTCCACCGCGTTCTCAATGGAGCTGTAGGCGGTTATCATCATCATGGCTATTTCCGGAAATTGATCCTTGATTTCCCTCAGCAGGTCCAAGCCGGAGCCGTCGGGCAGCCGTTGATCGGTAATCACCAGATCGAGCAGGTTTTCCATTACCAGATTCCGTGCCTGTTCCATGTTTTCCGCAGCCAAGACGTTGTGCCCATGGGAAGCCAGGATGCGCCGCAACACATCGAGGATATTAAATTCATCTTCAATCAATAACAAGGTGGCCATCAGGTAACTCCTTAGATAAATGAAATATGAGGACGAACAACGATCCTCGGGAACTGCTGCGGCAGGTAATCCGGCCGTGGTGGGCGGCGATGATATTTTTTGCGATCGCCAGCCCCAGTCCCGACCTGCGGGCCTTGCTGGAATTAAAGGGTGTAAACAATTTCTCGCGGGCTTCCAGAGAAATGCCGGGCCCCTGGTCCTTGACATAAATATACACATGGCGCCTGCCGGTCCGGCCACCGAGGAGAATAGGGGCGTCAGGACCGCTGGCTTCGCGGGCATTGATTATAAAGTTGCGCAATACGGTATGAATGGCCTGACGGTCAAGCATGGCCTCCGGCAGCGGTGCGGACACCTGCAACAGGCAATTATGGTCTTCCTGCTGCATTTCCCGCAGCAAGGCCGGAATATCGGTTTTTTCCAGATGAAGGTTGGGTTGACGGGCATAATCCATCATGCCCTGAATGATAACGTTCATCCGGCTGATCTCCTGGCGAATGCGGTCCAGCAATTCAGGGATATTCTCCTCGTGGCCGGCATGGTGGTCATGGTCAATGAGGTCGATAATGCTGCTGATGCCGGCCAGGGGATTGCGGATTTCGTGGGCCACGCCTGCGGCCAAAATTTTCATATTGGCCAGCCGGGTTTCATGTTCGACGTTGATTTGATCCTGGCGCAGTTTGAGTTTTTCCACGGTTTCATTGAAAGCGCGCAGTAAATAAGCGATTTCATCGTGGCCTTTCACGGCAATCACCGGACGGTCGACCCCTGATTGGAGCAAGGTGAATCCCCGGGTTAATTTGGACAAGCGCCGCGATAGCAGACTGACAAAAAACCAACTGGCCACCATGGCCAGCAGGCTGCCGAAAAGCAGCGTGGTATTTTGGCGGCGTCTGATTTTGTTGATGACTGCAAACATTTGGCTGCCGGCGGAAAGACGCAGCCGGTAGCTATTGAACAAGACCTGGGTGTACGCTTTGTGCCATCGGCCGTTTTGATCACGGGAAAAAAAGACGTTCCGGGGCCGGGTCAGGTTATGGGCAGGCAAGATGAACAACGCGCCCGGGGGCAAGTGACGGCTGTCCATGCAAATGCGGTCTTCAGGGTTGGTCAGGGTCAGCCGGTCCAGATTATAGGTCCGGACAAAGTTGCGAAGCTGCGCCAGATCTTTTTTATATACCACAGTGGCCATATCGGACTGGGTATAGCCGAGCATACGTTTCAGCGGCATGGTGGCTTTGAAGTAGTCGCTGATGAGTGATAAACGGTCATCGAATTGACGGTGCAGGGCGTCCAGAAAATGACCTTCCGTCATCCAGGCATAGAGCAACAGACTGGGTATGATGGTCAGGAGGATAATGAAAAACAATTTCTGTTTCAAAGACCAGAATAAAAATGTTTTCATAAGGCCTCCATCTTTTCAGCAAAGGTGCCGCCAGTATGCCGTCAAGTCCGAGCAGCCGGAAAAATGAGCTCCGTTGCGCGATAAAACCATTGTTTCGTAATCAGATTTTCTGTGTTTGAATTTTCGGCACATTGGCACACAAAAAACCTACCTTGATTCCCATGAAACCATGGTTTGAATCAGAGTCTATAACCCTTTTTCCGGACAGCCTTAATAATATAAGCAAAATTTATACCAAAATAATAAAGACTAAATCTTTTCCATCAAGCATTGAGTTGGAATGTTTGGTCTTACAGCATGCGCTCTGTAAGGTATACAGTCTACATGATACGTATTAAAAACAGTGCTATTTACCGAATTGGGCCAAAATCCAAGGCTTTTTCCAATCCTGTTTAACCACTTGAAAAAATCAATACTGTCCTATGTCCTTAAGTTTTCCGTACGCAAAAAGTTGAGCGCACGATTAAAAATCATACACATGACCAAAAATCGTCACTTTATAGTTGTCGGCTATTTTGCCGTTACTATAAATGAAAAATCATGTCACTAGTGGGCCTCCGGACGGGTGGGGATCCAATCCCCAACAAGCCTGACGGCCTGGGTTAGGATTATCGATGCCTCTCAGAACCATTGTAATCAACTTGCTGCTGCTATGGCAATGCCTAATTTTCCCCATTGCCGGGCATGCGGCTTCCAGAACGCCTGGAGAAGAACTTATTGCCGTGCAACTGCAACGATGGCTTGATACACCCGAGGGGACACCCATACAGGTTGGCGGCGTGGCGCTGCACACTTTGAATTTAATCAAGGAGATGTATATCAAACGCCATTATCTGCCCTTGTGGAGCGCCAGGGAACAGCTCAAACCCCAGGTTAATCAATTGCTCGAGGTGATTAAGTCCGTTAAAAATGAAGGCCTCGATCCCTTTGATTATCATCTGTTCAAGATTGTGCAATTATTAAATGACATCAATCAGGAGCATCAGGGGCACTTTCAACCATTAAAGGCGGCGGCTCTGGATTTACTCCTTAGCGATGCCTTTTTAACCATTGGGGCTGATTTGGCCTACGGCCGGGTCAGTCCGGACTCCCACATCCGTGCACCTTACCGGTTTGGCGAACATTACGATCTGGTCAGCATGCTCGAACAGGCGGTGAAAAAGGAGAAACTGCAGAAGGTTATCGACATTTTGCGGCCGCCTAATGAAGGCTTCAGTAAAATGAGGGCTTATCTGGCCAAGTACCGCCATTTGGAAAAAATGGAAGCCTGGCCTTTTTTGCTCAACCGCGTGCCCTTGCGGCTGGGCATGGACAATCAGGTGGGCGTGAAAAGTTTGAAGCATAAGTTGCGCTTACTTGGTGATCTGCAGGATTCAACCACAGCGCCCGATGTGTTTGACAAGCAATTGGAAAATGCGGTCAAACATTACCAGATCCGTCACGGCTTAAGCCCCACGGGGATTGTGGATGATCAAACCAAAGCCTGGCTGAACATGCCGTTAAAGGATTTGATTAAAATTATGGAGATCAATATGGAGCGTTGGCGCTGGCTGCCTCGTGAGCTGGGCAATCAGTATTTGCTGGTCAACATTCCCGATTTTACGGTAAAAGCCATCCGGCACGGTAAGGTGGATCTATGCATAAAGGTGGTGGTGGGCAAGGAGTACTCCAAAACCCCCATTTTCAGTGACCGGTTGCGTTATATCGTGATCAATCCTGATTGGACCATTCCGCCCAACCTGGTGATCAAAAGCAAATTGAACAGAATCAGGCGTGATCCCGAATATTTGAAATCCCATCACATCACCGTGTTCAAAGGCTGGGGTGAAAATGCGGAGGAGATAGATCCTGACAGCGTGAACTGGAAAAAGGTGGGGCCTGACAAGTTCTATGCCGTTTACCGCCTGGTGCAATCCCCGGGGCCGGCCAACCCTTTGGGCAAGCTGAAATTCATGTTTCCCAATGAATATAATGTTTATCTCCACGGCACCAACCAGCCCGAATTGTTCGGTAAGGAGACCAGAAGCTTCAGTTCCGGCTGTATTCGTTTGTCGGATCCGGTTAAATTGGCGGTCTACTGCCTGAAAAACCAGCCGGTCTGGTCCCGGTCCCACATCGTGAACGCCATTGCTTCCGGATACCAGCAAAAAATAAGGTTGACTTATCCTCTCCCGATCCATATCCTCTATTGGACTGCCTGGGTGGGGGAAGACGGCGTGCTGAATTTCAGGTCCGATATTTATGACCGTGATCAAGCCATCGCAAAAGCCTTTTTTCAATCCGCAGGCCAGTAAATCTTTCCAATAGAATTTATCCATTGGTGATTCAAGGTGTTCCATACTGTTCCAAAACTAATGATCAAGGCCTATATGCTTGGTATCTGGTTGTTTGGCCCCGCTCTGGCCCTGGCCCGGCCCCCGCTGGCCGAGGTGTGGGTCAATCATCACCGCCATGCGCTTACCTTTTCCATTCAGAGCCTGATGATATTTCCCCGGGACGCCATCACCGTCCGTTTCAGGGGAGAAAAAATTTCCTTGAATATGCCGGGCCCCCTGGTTCTGAATAACCTGCCGCAGGACACGTCACGGCCCTGGTCCTGGCAGGCGCCGCAAACACCGGGCCTTTATATCCTGCTTTTGCGCCGGGGCGCCGTGCAGGAGCAAATTAATTTTGTGGTGCAAGTGCCCTATGAGCGGATCAGGCAGATGGAACTCAATGGCTACCGTATCGGCGGATATCCGCACAAGAGAAAAATCAAGAACCTTGTTTACCGGCATCCCCGGGGATTTATTGAGGTCACGCCGGAGAATGAAAAGGTCTGGCTTAGCCCTCATTTTCAGCTGAAGCAATTTTTGTGCAAGCAACACGACGCTTATCCCAAGTACATCACGCTTAAGGAAGGCCTGCTGACCAAGTTGGAAGCCCTGATCCGCCTGGCACATCAACATGGGATCGCCTGTTCCACCCTGGTCATCTTAAGCGGTTACCGCACACCTTATTACAACCAATTGCTGGGCAATGTCACCTACAGCGCCCACCTTTACGGCAAAGCTGCGGACATTTATATCGATGAAAATCACGACGGCTTGATGGATGACCTCAATCATGACGGCAGTCTGGACATTCGTGACGCTGAAGTTCTTTACCAACTGGTGGAGCGGCTGGAACAAACCCCGTTGGGCGGCAAGTTGAAAGGCGGCCTGGGGCTTTATGATCGCACCACCATGCATACGCCTTTTGTGCATATGGATATCCGGGGCTATCAAGCCCGTTGGGGCGTGCAGCCCCTGATGGAACAAGCGAAGCGCAAATCAGGAGCGGAACAACAAGCCAACTGAGCCGGAATTAATGTTTTGTCTCACGCAGTCCCTGCGCGAACAGGCAACCGCTTTGCAGGGGCGAACGGTGTTCGCCCCATGCCGATAATGCCGAGGAATAAAACAAGACATTTAATTCGGGGTAAAATAATATAATGATGGGCGAATGGCATTCGCCCCTACAAGAGAAAGGGAGGTGAAACCCAACTTCATTTTACAGCAATTCAAGCACGACCATTATCGGCCTCATGAATAGGAACAAGGTGAAAATCCTTGACTGCCCGGCAACTGTAAGCAGGACGAAAACCGTGAACACCACTGGCCATGTCTGGGAAGGTACGGTGAGTAGGCAGAATGCGAGTCAGGAAACAACATGACGGCCCTAATCTCCAGGGAGGAACCATGCATTATACCATTGCCAAATTTTTATGTCTCAGTCTATGCTTTTTTCCATCACTTGTTCCGGCCGACAGTGCGGATCAACGCCAACCAGGTTGGCCTGATGAACTCCGGCAGCCCTTAATTTTGAATCCCCAACTCACCGAAAAAATCAAGCTTGACCAGGAACATGTCGCCGTGCTGCAACGGTCACAGGACACCACGGTTAACTCCGCAGCTACCATGAGTTTGCCTGTTGCCGAAACGGCCAGCTCGGTCACCGTGATCACAAGGGCGGACATCGAGGCCAGCCGGGTCTTTTACCTGGATGACCTGTTGCGTCTGGTGCCGGGTTTGAATGTGACCTCCAGCGGCGGGCCGGGAAAACTGAGCTCCGTGTTTATCCGGGGCGCGGCTTCGGAGCGCACGGTGATCATGATGGACAACATTCCGCTTAATGATCCTTCCAGCCCGGCGCGGACAGCCGATATCTCCAAAATCGCTTTGGGCAATGTGGAACGCATCGAGATTGTGCGCGGCCCGCAAAGCCTGGCTTTTGGCGCCGGCGCCATGGGCGGGGTTATCAACATCATCACCCGCCGCGGCCGCAGTTCATGGACTGCCGGCCTCAGCAATGCAGCCGGCCGGTATCAAACCTATCTGGGCCGGGTGACGGCAGAGGGACCGCTGGGGCCGTGGCGCCTGGCCATGGGCGGATCGCTGCTTTCCACGGAAGGTTTTTCCGCAGCCAAACGTTCCAAGGAGGCGGAAAGCGCCGCGCTTCATCCCTTGCCGGCCATGGATCCTGATGGCGCCAAACTGCTCAATCTTGATCTTAACCTGACCGGACCCGTCGGTCCGGACATGAGCCTCAGCCTTCGGAATCATTATCTTAAGGGTAAAAATGAATTGGACAATGGGGCCGGTGACTGGGCCGATGATCTTAACGCCACTGATGAGACCACGGAATTTATCCATCGCTTGTCCTTTAAGGCAGGGGTGCTCAAGTTCTGGCGCCAGACGCTGAGCCTGGGACTCAATCAGATTGACCGCCACAACGACAACCCCGAGGATTTCATGCATGTGGGCGCCGTATCGCGCAGCGCCTATTGGGGCCAGCTTCTGGTCATGGATTGGCGCCACCAGTTGGACTTGCCCCGGAAGAATATTTTGGTGATGGGTGCCGGCTACCAGCAGGAAAAAGCACAGGGGCTGGAACATCTGGAATATGACGACTGGTTTGGAGGGGGCCATGTCATCACTGAGAGCAGGTTTCCAACCCGTTCGGCTCATGCAGCCGACGTTTATTTGGAAGACCAGGCGCCGGCCGGGCCTTTTCTGACCAGGGTGGGGCTGCGCTATGACCACCACGACCAGTTTGGAGGACTGCTTTCCTATCGCCTCAGCGAAACCTATGAGCTGCCTTTCTTTCACAGCAGGCTGCGGGGAAGCTATGGCACAGCCTTTAACCCACCCACCCTGTACCAGCTTTATGTGCAGGACGCTTATTCCCAGGGCAATCCCCGCCTGAA
>CAYVTN010000162.1:0-6918 GCA_964454395.1 uncultured bacterium
CACCGCCTTGCCCACGTATATAATTTCATTTTTCAGGTCGCGCATGAGATAAACGCCCGGATCTTCGGGCGGATTGGCGGCTTTGATAATAGGATCTGCTGGATTGCTCATTCCCTGCCCATTCTGCGCGCCACCCGTTTTTCCACGCTTCTGGGAACTTTACGCCGCGGTTTCTTTCTGGTTTTAATTTCCGGCATGGCGGCCCGCACGGGGTTTAGACCGCGCAGGTAATGGAGTTGATCACGAAATTCCGCGGCTTTTTCGAAATCCAGCTCCTTGGCCGCCTGCTTCATGGCCCGTTCCAGGGCCATGATGCGGCGAGGCACTTCTTCGGGCATGAGGTATTCCCCCTGCACTTCAGCAACAGTAGGCACCGTGAAATAGTCGCGCTCATAAATGCTCTCCAGGACCGGTTTGATGTCTTTTTTGATGCTCTCCGGGGTGATCTGGTGGGCCTGATTGTAGGCCAATTGATGTTCCCGGCGGCGGTTGGTCTCGGAGATGGCATAGTTGAGCGACTTGGTCATATGGTCGGCATATAAAATTACCTGACCGTTGACGTGGCGGGCCGCACGGCCGATGGTCTGGATCAGCGAGGTGTTTGATCTTAAAAACCCTTCCTTGTCCGCATCCAGAATCGCCACCAATGATACTTCCGGCAGATCCAGGCCTTCCCGCAACAGGTTGATGCCCACCAGACAGTCAATCTCGCCTTCCCGCAAGGAACGAATAATTTGAATCCGCTGCAGGGTGTCGATATCGGAATGCATGTAAGCAACTTTGATACCCGTTTCCGCCAGGTATTTGCTCAGATCCTCGGCCATGCGCTTGGTCAGGGTGGTCACCAGTATCCGTTCCTTGACGTCCACCCGTTTTTTGATCTCTCCTATAAGATGATCCACCTGACTTTTGGCCGGTTGCACCAGGATTTCGGGATCGATCAGGCCGGTGGGACGAATAAGCTGTTCCACCACCTGATGCCGGCAGCGCTCCAATTCATAGGGCCCGGGGGTGGCGGAAACATACAGCACCTGGTTGACGCGCTGTTCGAATTCATCGAAATTAAGCGGCCGGTTGTCATAGGCCGAAGGCAGGCGGAACCCGTAGTTCACCAGGTTTTTTTTACGGGCTCTGTCGCCATTGTACATGGCCCGCAGCTGGGGGATGGTGACATGCGATTCATCGATTACCACCAGACTGTCCCGAGGGAAATAATCGAGCAGCGTGTAGGGCGGCTCTCCGGGCTTGCGGCCTTCCATGTGGCGGGAATAATTTTCAATGCCCTGGCAATAACCCAATTCCTGGATCATCTCAATATCAAAGGCCGTGCGCCGCTTGAGGCGCTCTGCTTCGAGCACCTGACCGGCTTTTTCCATGGCCGGCACTACCTGCTCCAGTTCCTGCCGGATGGAAGCAATAGCCAGGGCTAATTTATCCTGGGGCACCACATAGTGCCGGGCCGGATAAATATTGATATGGTCCAGCTGGCCCTTGACCTGGCCGGTAATATTGTCCACCCAGGAGATTTTTTCCAGGGTATTGCCGAAAAAATCCAGGCGGTAGGCCTCTTCCTCGTAGGCGGGGTGAATCTCGATCACATCGCCTTTAACCCGGAACCGGCCCCGGAAAAAGTCCACATCGCCCCGTTCGTATTGCATCTCCACCAGTTGGGCCAGCAAATCATCCTGGTTCCATTCGTCACCCGGTTTGAGGGCCAGATACATGCCCTTGAAATTCTCCGGCGATCCCAGACCATAAATGCAAGACACGGAGGCCACCACAATGGTATCGCGCCGTTCCATCAGCGCGTAAGTCGCTTCCAGACGCAAACGGTCCAATTCCTCGTTGATGGAAGCGTCTTTCTCTATGTACGTATCCGGGCCGGGCAAATAGGCTTCAGGCTGGTAATAATCGTAATAAGACACAAAATAACGCACCGCATTGTTGGGAAAAAATTCCTTGAACTCCCCATAAAGCTGGGCCGCCAGGGTTTTGTTGTGGGAAATCACCAGCGTGGGCCGCTGCAATTTCCGGATCAAATTGGCAATGGTAAAGGTCTTGCCTGACCCCGTGACCCCCAACAGGGTGGAAGCCCGCTCGCCGCCAATAATGCGCTGTGCCAGGGCTGCAATGGCTTCCGGCTGATCGCCGCTTGGTTTAAAAGAGGAGTTCAATTCGAAGTTCATGATCAGTTAATGTTCTTCTTGTCATAAATTTTCTTTAACAATTTTCGCACATCCTTATGCACCGGATCGATCTCCAGGATCCGTTGGCAGATGCGCAACGCTTCCACCAGCATATTTTGATTGATATACATCTGCGCCTGGGTCATTAATATCTGCAAATCCTTTTCCTGATCCTCCCGTGCTGCATTGGAGGCGGCCTCCAGAGCCTCTCCCGGCGCTTTTTTGTTTTCCAAATCCATTTTTTCCCGTTCACGCCGGTCCCGGACCGCCTGTCTCAGCCGTGCTTCAGCTCTGCGCCTCAATTCTTCCATTGCATTAAAGGTCTCGCTGAAGTCCGCCTTGGGGATTTCCTTTTTTACCGGGCCGGGCCGGTTCTCCGGTAATGCCCCGGACCCGTTCTCTATCGCCGGTGGGGCGGGAGGCGGTGGCGGTTCCGGTGCTTCCCGGGTGAATTCGCGATACACGGCGTTGAGTTTGTTTTTGATGTGCTGATCGTCAGGCTGGAAGCGCAGGATGGTTAAATAGGTTTCAATGGCTTCATCCCAGGATTGTTTGGCTTCATAACGTTCGGCCATGCTGACCAAATTATTAACCAGTTCATCGTTGTTCTGCGTTTCCGCCGGTTCATTTTTTTGAGGGGGCTGAAAACCCTTGGATTGTGGTCCCTCGCCCTCCCCGGGCCGGCTGCGGATCAGCAATTCAATCTCCTCCATTTTTTTATCCACGGTTTCCATCTCGGGCACTCTAAAGGAAAGCTTTCTGCACTGTTCGAGCGCGGACTCCAGATCACCATTTTGGATCAAACTGTCGATGGCCTCCAGACGCAATTCCACCAGTTCCGAGATTTTCAGTTTGGCCTCGCCATGGTTGTGATTCTGCTTCAAAACCTGTTTATAGGCGTGAATGGCTTTTTCAATATTATTGGTGGCATAGAGCAGGCTGGCGGCTTTAAGATATTCACTCACCGCCTTGCTTTTATCCTCCTTGCGGAGGTATATTTCAGCCATCATGTTATGCACCAGAAAATCCATGGGGTCAATAAGGGCCAGTTTTTCATATTCCGAAAGGGCCAGGTCCCATTTCCTATTCTGGAAATAGTTGTAGGCCACTTTAACGATGATGCGTTTTTCATCCTGGTCGGACATGGAGGTCACATTTCCTTTAGAGTTGAAAGAACAGTAATTCACACAGCAATGCATGAAAATGTTGGTTTTGGCATGGTGGAACGATGTTTTTAGTGTACTGCCAATAAAAGTATATTGCAATTTATTTATAATCATGGGAAAACCGGCTTTTTCCAAAAAAACGGAAACGGTTTTCCGTTTTTTCGGATCCTATCCGGCAGCTTGACAGTGAGCGTCCGGAAGGATACCATAAGTCCAAGCGGACCAAGTATACAGAATCTTATCCAGCCCCGCTGGGTCAGCAACACAGCATCTGATTCAGGGTAAATTTCTCCGCAGCACGCTGTGGAGCATTAAGGGTTCCCTCACCTGAAAAAGGAGAAGGAAAGCTGTATCCCCGTGGCCCCGACGGGTCAGGATATCCAACTTAACGGGACTGCCTTCGGCAACAAGCTACGGGGTATCGATTAGTATAATCAAAGGACGCCTTATGAACATCCTTGACATCATTATCCTCATTGCCCTGACTTTCAGCTTTTTTCTGGGCTGGAAACTGCGGGCCATCCACCTCTTGGGCATGATTCTGTCGCTGGCCGTGGGTATCTGGGCGGCCAATCATTATCATCATTATTGGTTGGGGCTGTTCAAAAGCCTCAGTCCCCCTTTGGGCCAGGCGGCGGCCTGGTTCCTGACTTTCTTGGCGGCGGCCATTGTAGTTTCCATCGGGGTAACCCTGCTGGCTAAAACGTTCGATCTCATCCGCTTGCAATGGCTGGACCGTTTATTGGGCGCGGCCATGTCCATGTTGTTTACGCTGGGGCTGCTTTCCATTCTGCTGGTCATGACCAATATCTTGGCCCAGGCCAATCATTGGACCCTTGTGGACAAAAGTCTTTTTGCCAAGCCCCTTTTGAATATCACCAGACCCTTGCTGCAAAAAAAGCTTCATCAGTATCCGTCAACGCGTCAAGTGGTGCTGTGAAACATGGTTTTGACAGATTAGTCTGTGTCAGCACGAAGGAGGAGGGGGCGCATGCAATATGCCCCTACCGTGAGACAGCGTTATTATTCCGGCATTGCCGGTTTATAGCTTAGTAGTTTAATCCGGAAGGCAGGACATCCAGTGTAGTGTCTCACGCTGTTTGTAACTTATCAACTGATAGGACCTCAGAACAGGACCACGAGACAGGCCGGCGGCAACGCCCCCTTGAACCGGTCCCGGGAAGGGTTGACAGCAGGGGTGATGCCCTGCGTGTTCCTCTGCCGGTGGCGGCCGGAAGAGGCCTATTGACCGATTCATAGCCCGAAAAAGAAAAATTGCCCTATCACTTGAGTACGTTCATTTAAGGGACACAACACTAGAACTGTTCTAAAAACCTCAAATCATTCTCAAAAAAGTAACGCATATGGTCAATGCCGTATTTCAGGATGGTGATGCGCTCCACCCCCATGCCAAAGGCAAAGCCATTGTAGCGTTCGGGGTCAATGCCTCCGGCCTTAAGCACATTAGGGTGCACCATGCCCGCGCCCAGAATCTCCATCCAGCCCGTACCCTTGCAAAGGGTGCAGCCCTTGCCTCCGCAATTGACACAACTCATGTCCACTTCGGCCGACGGCTCGGTAAAAGGAAAAAAACCAGGACGAAAACGGAGGGACAGTTTCTCCCCGAACATGGCCTTGACAAACTGGGTGAGCACTGACTTTAAGTCGGCAAAAGAAACCGTTTCGTCGATCAACAAGCCCTCCACCTGGTGAAACATGGGCGAATGGGAGGCATCATCATCACAACGATAAGTTTTGCCGGGCATGATGGCCCGGATGGGAGGGGTGCTCTTTTCCATCAGCCGCACCTGGACCGGCGAAGTATGGGTACGCAGCAAAATTTTATCGGTGATGAAAAAAGTGTCATGCTCGTCCCGGGAAGGATGGTCGGGCGGAAAATTCATGGCTTCAAAATTATAATAATCGCTTTCCACCTCCGGTCCCTCCACGGTGGCAAATCCCATGGAAGTAAAGATGGCTTTAATTTCATCGAGTGTCTGGTTGAGGATATGCAAATGCCCGGTGGCGGAAGGCCGGCCGGGCAGGGTGGGATCCGGTTGCAGATGACGGTCGGCCATCCACTGTTGTTTTTTCAGGGTTTCAATCTGTTGTTCAAGCAGGCTGGTCAATTTTTCCTTGATCTCATTGGCCCGCTGCCCCACTTGGGGCCGCTCTTCGGGCGTCAGGGATTTCAAGCTATGGAGCACCTTGGTTAACTCGCCTTTTCTGCCCAGCAGCGCTACGCGCAAATCATCCAAATGCTTCAAATCCTGCGCCGATTTTACGGTGACGAGGGCTTTCTGATAGAGATTGTCCAACTGTTCCAATATCACTTTAAATTCCTCCGCTTGGCCCCGCTAAGGCGCCGTTGCCGCAATAGTTCATAAATCATAATCGCGCCGGCAGTGGCCACATTGAGCGATTCCATTTCCCCGGGCATTGGAATGGTGGCGGCCTGGGTACATTTGTTTACCAGATGCTCAGACAAGCCCTGGCCTTCGCCGCCCAGGACAATCATGGTGGGTTTGGTAAAATTGATGGCCGTGTAGGGCCGTCCCTTACGCGGCACGGCGGCCACGGTCTGGATCTCTTTCTTATGGGCGGATTCGATGACCCGCAGAGGATCTTTTTGCTCGAATACCGGGCATTTGTACAACGCGCCGGCGGAAGCTCTGATTGTCTTAGGCGCCGTGGCTTCGGCGCATGCCGGATCAAACCAACACGCCCGGCCCCCGGCTGCAGCCATGGTTCTTAGAAGCGTGCCCACGTTGCCCGGATCCTGCAGGCCTACGGCCAATACCCCAAAAAAGACCTGGGAAGGCTCATGACGCCAGACCATGTTTTCATGCCATTGCGGTTTGGCGACCACCGCCAAAACGCCTGCGGGCGTTTCTGTTTTGGTGAGCATTTTTAACTGCACCACATTGACCAGGGCCGTTGGAATACCGGCGGCTTGACACAGGGCCAGCCAGTCGCCCCGTTTTTGCCAAAATGCAGGCGTGGCCACAATACGTTCAATTTTCTGCCCCGAATGGAGCGCTTCCTGAATGAACCGCTCCCCTTCCAGCAAGGTCAAACTGGCGGCCAAACGCTCTTTTTTAGTTTGTAAGGCCTTGATTTTTCCGAATTTATTTTTGGATATGGCAGACAGGGTAGACAGGACGGTTGCTCCTTATGCTGCCAAAGCCTGTTTGGCAATATTGGCAATTTCCGCGAAAGCCTGGCTGTTGTTAACAGCCAACTCTGCCAGCATTTTCCGGTCGATGTCCACCAGGGCGGTTTTCAAACCTTTAATAAACTGGGAGTAGCTCAGGCCGTTTTCCCTGGCAGCAGCATTGATGCGCACGATCCAAATGCCGCGAAATTCACGTTTCCGTTGTTTGCGGTCACGAGTGGCATATTTCAAACTGTGACGTACTTGTTCCTTGGCCAACTGGAATTGATTTTTCTTGGCGCCCCAATATCCTTTGGCCGTTTTAAATACTTTCTTTTTACGTGCCCTTGTGGTCACGCCACCTTTTACTCTAGGCATGGTAAATCTTCCTCCTGTATTAATCCATCCTTGC
>CAYVTN010000163.1:0-6901 GCA_964454395.1 uncultured bacterium
GTGGATCCTGTTATTATTGAGCATTTGGGTGATATTTATTTTAAAATGAAACGTTATCAGGAGGCCAGGGAAGAATGGGAAAAATCCCTGTCCCAGAACCCGGACAATAAAGACCTTAAGCAAAAATTAAAAACCATTCCGTCTCTGGGAGGATCGGCCGGTGAGTCCTCTCCTGTCCCTTAAGTCGCCTGCAAAAGTTAATTTAATCCTTCACGTCAAAGGCAAACGCCCTGACGGCTATCATGAGGTGGAGACGGTCATGCACAGTTTGAACCTGGCCGACCGCCTAACGTTCCGCCCTTCCCGGCAGGGCCTGTCCGTGAGCTGTGATCATCCTGATGTGCCTGAAGGTGAAGCCAATCTGGTCTATCAGGCGGTCAGCCGGCTGGCCCAGGCCAAGAGCATTCCAGCCAACGTCAAAATCAAAATATATAAAAAAATTCCGGTGGCCGCAGGCATGGGCGGCGGCAGCAGCAATGCGGCCACCGCACTGTTGGGCTGCGCCCGGCTTTGGGGCATTGAGGACAAGAGGCTGTTGTTGAAGCTGGCCAAGACCCTGGGGTCGGATGTGCCCTTTTTTCTTACCGGCGGCTGCATGCTGGGAACAGGACGGGGGGAGCGTCTGCGGCCTTGGCCGGCGGCGCCGGGCCTGCTGATGGCGGTCGTGAATCCGGGGTTTAAGCTGTCCACAGCCGCGGTTTATAAAAAAAATAATTTAACGTTGACAACCCCAAAGGCCTATATTAATATGATGCGCCGAGCGCTTGTTGAGAAAAATGCTTTGAAAATAGGGAAAAATCTAATCAATCATCTGGAGCAGGTTGCCATTGGGGAGCGGCCTGTTATTAACAAAATAAAAGCCGAATTGTTGTCATTGGGCGCCACGGCGGCCATGATGACCGGCAGCGGCCCCACGGTATTCGGCTTGTTGCCTTCAGCCCGGGTGGCCCGCAGGGTTAAAAATACGCTGTCTGCGCGATATTCCTTTGTGACGGTAACCCAGACCACCGGTGCCAGGGATGACCTTGACTAAATAACCAATGGAGCGCTGGGCAATGGACATTACGGATGTAAAGATTTTTCCCAGGCAGGAAGACAAATTAAAAGCCTATGTGACCATCATCATCGACAATGCTTTCGTGGTGCGCAATTTAAAGATTATTGAAGGCAACAACGGCCTGTTTGTGGCCATGCCTTCCAGAAAAAGAAAAGACGGCACCTTTATGGACATTGCCCATCCCTTGACCAATGAATTAAGAAAGGTCATGGAAGATCAGATTTTGTCCGAGTATAAAAAAGAAACCGTCTTGCAGGATGTCAGCCAAATGCCCGAAGTTCAGGAACGTCAGGAAGCGTTTGAAACCAATTAACCGGTGTCCGGCAGTTTAACCGGTTTTTTTTGAATCGTCGCAAAAGCAAATAAGATTTTTTATTGCCGGGTCGTTCAATGGTAGGACAGCGGTTTTTGGAGCCGCTTATCAAGGTTCGAATCCTTGCCCGGCAGCCAAAATTTTGCGCAGCAAAATTTTGGCAGAGCATTTGAGAGCAGAGATTAGATAGTAGATAAAAACTCAAATGCGGTCCACTTTCTACTCTCTACTTTCGCTCTTTTCCTTTTGTTTTTCGCATCTTTCTTTCCCCTATTTTTCATTTACAGTTCAAAGCCTTCCGGCCTGTATCCAAAAAGGTCGAAGGCTTTTTTATTTTTCGTCGAATCAAGGCACCAAGCGTGCGCGGCGAAAGATGGAAAAAAATGGCGCAAAGAATGGACGCGGGGAGTCCCCTCACCCTCATCGGCATTTCGGTTTTTATTGAAATTTCATGAAGCGGAAGAAGAGATTCGGCGGCAGGCCGAAGGGTTGGGCAAGGCGTTCATTCCCAAAATGAATCAGTATTTACAAGGATTGTATCGGGTCAATGCCCAAATTGTGGAATACTTCCAGAAACAGAACCCCATGAAGACCGCGACACTGGATCAGGATGCGACCTTGGTGGAAACAAACAAGGAGCAAGCCTTGTACAGCTATAAAAAATTCAAAGCCCATCAACCGCTGAATACTTACTGGGCGGAAAGCGGCTTGTTATTGCACTCGGAATTTCGGGACAGGAACGTGCCTGCCGGATACGAACAAGTACGGGTGCTGCAGGAAGCCCTGAAGTATTTGCCGTCAGGAATCGAGAAGGTCTACGTGCGGTCGGATACGGCCGGTTATGAACAAAAATTGCTGAAGTATTGCGCAGAAGGAAAAAACTCAAAGTTTGGAGTGATCGAATTCGCGATCGGAGCGGATGTCAACCAAGCATTCAAGCAGAGTGTGTCGGAAGTAGAGGCGACGGCATGGCACCGGTTGAGGAAAAAAACCGGCGATAAGTGGGTGGAAACCAAGCAAGAATGGGCGGAAGTGTGCCACGTGCCGCAATGGGCGGGGTATTCGAAGAAGGGGCCGGAATATCGGTATATAGCGATCCGCGAAAAGATGGAGCAATTGGAAATACCCGGGATGGAAAAAACCGAAGCAGAGTTGCCGTTTCAGACGATGGAATTTGAAGGGCAAGGTAGATATAAACTGTTTGGAATGGTGATGAACCGGACCTTACCCGGCGAGGAACTGATCCGGTGGTACCGGGAACGTTGCGGGAAGAGCGAAGAAGCGCACTCGATCATGAAGGAAGATTTGGCTGGTGGCAGGATGCCGTCTGGAGCATTCGGATCCAATGCGGCGTGGTGGGCGATCATGATGCTGGCGTTTAATGTGCAGCGGATAATGCAGCAATTGGTGTTGAAAGGCGAGTGGGTAACCCGGCGGATGAAAGCCGTGCGATTTGGGTTGATCCATGTGGCTGGGCGCGTATTGGAACACGGGCGGGAATTGATTATTCGCTTGAGTCATAAACATCCGGCGATGGCCGTGTTTTTGGCCGGCCGTGAGCGGATGATGCAAATGGCCGCCACAGGCTGAAACAAAACAAGTAGATGGCCGGATGAAGAAAATGAAAAATGCGATTGGCTTTATAAGGCATACTATGCCCTCTCCCGTAAACGGGCGAGGGGAAAAGATTTGTTTTTCCGAAAAACGGCTGAAAACTGCAAAATAAGGCGGGCGAGTATCCGAAAACTCATTTTTTAGCCTGCCGCCGGGCGTGGTCTGGCTATTTGATGGCGGATTATGGAAAGCGAAATTTCTTGTATAGCGGTTATTTTACATGCGATAATCACCATGCATAAGGAACGAGGTCTCGGCGGGAGATGACTTGATGGATGTGAAAAAAGTTACCGACTATTGGATTGAAAACGCGGAAGAAGATATCCGTGTGGCCGAACAGCTCTATAATGCTGAGTCCTTTGCTCATGCTCTTTTCTTTGGACACACCTCTATCTGGAAAAATTACTCAAAGCCTTAATAGTCAAGCAGACTGCCGCACATGCACCATTTGGCCACAATTTGGAAATGCTGGCAAAGAAAAGTGGTCTGGAATTTACTGAAGAAATTTTGGATGAATTGGTTGAGATTACCGAATTCAATATTGAAGCGCGCTATCCGGATGATATCCAAAAAAGGAAAATAAAATTCACAAAAGAATTTGGTCATGCAAAAATGGTTATAATTAAGGAGATCGGGGAATGGCTACAGCCAAAGCTGAAATAATTGAAAAAGTAAGACGGTATATCCAGATGTTGTTGGAAGCAGGGCTTCCTGTAGAGCGGGCTTACCTTTATGGCTCGTACAGTAAAGGAACCAATCATGAGGACAGCGACATTGATGTTGCCATTGTTGCCCCGCAGTTTTCGGAAAGGTTTTCCGAAAATATACGATTAATAGCAAAGATTAGCCGCCGGATTGATGACAGGATCGAGACCAAAGGCTTTGATCCGGAAGCCTTTGTCGATGAGCATCCACTCGCCTGGCAGATACGCCATCAGGGAATTTCCATACAGCCATAATAGCTCCAAATTAATTTGCAGAAAGTGTCAGCGCCATGAAAAAATCCACAACCGTGAAAAATAAATCAACTTTTGATTCGATTATTACCCAACAGCAGTTGCGCCAATTAGCCGGAGGGCGTTCTTATGCCCGGGGTGACGAATACTTTCAGTATGAGTATGTAAAAGCACTTGCTGAATATGACGATATGATTACTGCCAGCGTACAGGGCACTCACCGATATCAGGTAAAACTTTGGATTGAAGATGATGAACTTGATTATTCCTGCACTTGTCCGGTCGGCAATGACGGCGAGTTTTGCAAACACTGTGTCGCCGTAGGATTGGCTTGGCTTGAACAACCGGAAGTCCATTCCAGGAAAAAGTCTAGAAGAACCACAATCACCATGGACGATGTAAAGAAATACCTCTCCAAACAAGAGAAAAAAGCCTTGATTAAAATGCTCATGGATCAATCCAAGGACGACGAACAATTGCGTCAGCGCTTGTTAATGAAAGCTGCGAAAAACAATCCCAAAGGTCTTGATCTGGCTACGTATAAAAATGCTATCAATGATGCAGTCGGCACCAACGATTTTGTGGATTATCGCAGTATGTTTGCTTATTCCAGTGATATTGAGAAGGCCATTGATCCCATTGAAGAGCTGATCCGGGAAGGCCATGCTGCTGAGTCCATTGAGTTGGCGGAATATGCCTTAGCTGCAGTTGAATCTGGCATGGATTCGGTAGACGATTCTGACGGTCAAATGGGAGAAATACTTGAGAGGCTTCAGGAGATACATCATCTCGCGTGTAAAAAAGCCAAGCCTGATCCCGAAGAATTGGCCGAACGATTATTTGCCTGGGAACTTCGCGCGGAATACGATGTGTTCTATAGAGCGGTTGAGAGCTATGCGGATGTTCTGGGTGAGAAAGGCTTGGCCGTATACCGCAGGCTTGCCGAAGCCGAATGGGCCAAAGTGCCAAAGCTTTTGCCGGGTCGCGACGATCCCGAAAAATATTCCAAGCGGTTTCGAATCACAAGCATCATGGAAGCCTTGGCCCGGCGGACTGGAAAAATTGAAGATTTGGTTGCGGTCAAACAGCGCGATCTTTCCAATGCGTATGACTTTCTTGAGATTGCTGAAATTTATAAAAAAACCAAAAAAGATGACTTGGCCCTGAAATGGGCGGAAAAGGGTGTGGCGGCTTTCCCCAAACAGACAGACTCACGACTACGCGAATTTCTGGCGAATGAATATCACAATCGCCATCGGCATGAAGAGGCAATGGCATTGATGTGGGCTGAATTTACGGAAGCAGCGCGCTTAAAGCAATTTCAAATTTTAAAGAAGCATGCAGACCGCGTCAAGCAGTGGCCCCTATGGAGGGAGAAAGCGCTCTTGTTTTTACGCGAACAGATCAACAAAGAAAAGCAAAAAGCGCGGGGCATATGGGCTGGCCGGGTTGATAACTCTGCATTGGTGGAAATTTATCTGTGGGAAAAGAATATTGAGTCAGCTTGGCGCGAAGCCATGGAAGGCGGATGTGGAAACGATCTCTGGCTGCAGCTTGCAACCAAACGTGAAAAAGAACATCCGGAAGACGCGCTGGTCATTTATCAAAAACAGATTGAGCCGACGCTGAATCAGAAGAATAATCCGGCTTACAAGCAAGCAGTCAGATATTTAACTCGAATTCATGGGATAATGGCGCGTTTGGGAAAAGAAACTGAATTCAAACGATATCTGGATGCGGTTCGGCTGGCGCACAAACCGAAGCGAAATTTCATGAAGATGCTTGAAAATTCAAAATTATAGGCTGGACTTAACTTGACAGTTCGAGACCTAACCGACAGTCCATTCGTATTGGAAATAAACTCCTCTCGAAATTGGCGCAGATGCCTGAAATTAGAGATTTTCCGGGAACAATAATTTGCGTTATCTCCGAGAGGAATGAGTTCGAATCCTGGGTCGGCAGCCAAAAATTCGCGAAGCGAATTTTTGGCCGAGAATCGAAAATGGAAAATCGAAAATAGCAAACCATTTTCGATTCGATCGATTTTCAACTCTCGATTATCGTATTTTATCTTTTGTTTTTAGCAGTTTTCCTTCCCCTGTTTTTCATTTACGCTTCAAAACCTTCCGGCGTGCATCCACCAAGCCCGAAGTTTTTTTATGTTGCCGCAGATCAAGGTTACCAAGCCCCCGGGCAGCGCAGGTTTTGGATTTTTCCTTCTCATCATCTCTAAAATCCGCGAAATTTAACACCTGCCATTTAACACCCGATTTTTTATTATATGCTTTTAAATGAAAAAATAGTTCTTACGCCATTAAAAATATCGTTAAAGTATCTCTTCTCCTCGCCGTAACTGGCACTAAATTAAAAAAAGGGGAGAAGTGTGATTATAGAAAAAGGGTTACGAAGCATCATCATGGCATTAATACTGGGGGGATCGGTCCTGGGTAACGCTGTGTATGCCCAGGAGGTTGGCGAGGCCGCGGGCGGGCAAGCCCAAGCCGTGGCTGATAAAACAGCGCCTCCGGCGGCCTCGGTGGCGGCGACCACCGAGCCAACTGCAGCAGCGACACCACTGGCCGTCACATCACCAACACCCGCGCCAACAACGGCACCCACACCCCAAACAACCGGTTCATACGACGCGGTATCGGAATTGATGCTTTTCGAGAATGTCATCAAGGTGGCTTCTATGGAAGAGGAACCTTTGAATGAAGCACCGGTCATTGCCTCCGTCATCACGGCCGAAGAAATCAAACGCATGGGCGCCAGATGTTTGGAGGATGTGCTGCTGACCATTCCCGGCTACTCTCATATTCAGGATATGAACGATTATTATGGATGCTTGCACGGCATTTACGGATCCAATCAGAATAAAATCCTGGTGCTGCGTGACGGCCATCGTCTGAATTCCAGGGATTTTTTAACTGCGGACACGGATTTTGCGATCGGGCTGGAAAA
>CAYVTN010000164.1:0-6891 GCA_964454395.1 uncultured bacterium
TACTTATTGTCGCAAAAAATAAATTATAAAGAGGTAATTTCTCATTATAATCGTGTTTTTGCAACATTCCGAAGAACATGAGTAGCTGGGTGATTAACAGGATTCAATCCCAACCATCTTCTCCCCTTTTCCTCATTGACGCCTTCTGGCTCCGGTGCTAATCTTGCTCAAGCTGAAGTTTGCCATCCTGTCTTAGGAGGTAATCCCATGTATCCCTTTGTTCCCAAACTCAATCTGTCCCATTCCCCTGCACCGGTGGGCACCGGCTGGCTTCCGCCCCTGCCTGACCTGCGCGACTATTCGGAACAAACGCCGGCTGTTCAAGCCCTGGCGCAAAAGCTTAACCTGACCGCAGCTGACGCAGCCTCCAAGTTGCCCGCCAGTGTGGATCTGAGATCCTGGTGCTCGCCGGTGGAAAACCAGGGGCAATTGGGATCGTGCACGGCCAATGCCTCGGTGGGCATGGTTGAGTACTTTGAAAACCGTGCCTTTGGCAGTTACATCGACGGTTCGCGCCTTTTTGTGTACAAAACCACCCGCAACCTGATGGGCGTGACCGGCGACACCGGTGCCTGGCTCCGCAATGCCATGGGCGCTTTGGTGCTGCTCGGCGTTCCGCCGGCCACCTACTGGCCTTATACGGATAAAGATCCGGATTTTGACAAGGAGCCCACCAGCTTTGTCTACGCCATGGGCAAACCCTACCGGTCCCTGACCTATTTCTGCCATGATCCCCAACATCAGCCGCCCGCGCCGGACCAGGTCTTGCTGTCCGTTAAAAAGTATTTGGCAGCCGGTGTGCCGGCCATGTTCGGGTTTTACGGATTTGCTTCTTTTGATAAGGGCGATCAGCCCGGCGCCATCCCTTTTCCAGGGCCTAAAGAAAAAGCTCAGTGGGGCCATGCCATCGTGGCCGTGGGCTATGACGACAAAAAAGTCATCAAAAACCTCTCCACCAATAAAACCACCACGGGCGCGCTGCTCATCCGCAATTCATGGGGCACGGCGTGGGGGGAACAAGGATACGGCTGGCTGCCTTATCAATACGTCCTGTCAAAATTTGCCCAGGATTTCTGGTCGCTGCTGAGCATGGAATGGGTGGATACAAAGGCGTTTGGGTTGTAATCGGGCGAGGGCATAAAAAAGGGGTTCAACCTGTTGAACCCCTTGCCTTGCTATCCCAACTTTGGCCAATTTGCTAAAGTTGGGATACTATGTTTTTATTTCTCTACGCTCTACTTACTACTTTCAAATTACCCTGCCATATGCACTTTCATGAGGCACAAATTCTGGATGACTTTCAGGCCCGCGGCTTCAGCTTTGGCCGCGGCATCAGGGTGGCCGATGCCTTCCTGCATCCAGACCACCTTGGCCTTGATGGCAATGGCCTGATCCACCAATTCCGGCACGGCTTCCGGTTTTCTGAAAATATTCACCATGTCAATGGCTTCCTGCCGGCCGGCTTCGGTCAGCGTGGCATAAGCCTTCTCGCCCAGGATTTCCGTCACCGCGGGACGCACGGGAATAATGCGGTAGCCGTGCTGCTGCATGTAATGGCTCACGCGGTAGGAGGCCCTTTCCTGCCGGGGAGAGAGCCCCACCACGGCAATGACCTTGACGCCCTCCAGGGCATCGGCCCCTTCCTGCGAGGATGAGGGCATCACACAATATTGATCGGAATTCATAAAACGCCTCTTATATAAGTGATTTGATGGCTTCTTCAAAAACCGCTTTGTCGCGGTATCCCACAAAACTCTTGACCACATGGCCTTTGCGGTCAATGACCAGGGTATGGGGAATGCCGCGCAGGCTTACATAACGGGCCACGTCCTCATTGCCCCAGTAAATATCATAATTGATGCCCATCTCCTTGGCAAAGGCCTTTACCTTGTCAGGCCCGGCTTGGTCAAAACTTAAGCCCACCACCGCCAGGTTCTTGGGATAGGCGCTCTGCAATTCCACGAAATGGGGGATCTCCATTTTGCACGGCGGGCACCAGGTGGCAAAGAGATCGAGAATCATCACCTTGCCGCGGTATTGGGAAAGGTTGTGGTCCTGGCCATCCAGGTCCTTGACCGTAAAATCAGGCAGCACCTGCCCCTGGCCGGCAGCCAGAGCGGGCAAGGCGGCTTGGGACGAAGACTCTTGTTGGCCTGCTTGTTGTTCCGGCTGGCAGGCTGCAAGAACCAGGGCCATGGTCAGGGTTATCAGCGAAACTTTGATGGGATTCATAGAACTATCCTTTCTTGGTGGTTGTGAAACAGGGGTGTTGCCGCCAAGCTTATTTTAAAGCGTTGTCAATTTCCTGCATCAGCACCTGTTTCGGTCTCAGACCGACCCAGTTGCCGACCACCTGGCCTTGATGATAAAGCACCAAGGTGGGCACGCTCATGACATTGTGGATTCTGGCCAATTCCGGCTCTTCATCCACGTCCACCTTGACGATTTTAACATCGCCCCTTTCCTTGGCGATCTCTTCCAATATGGGCGCCACCATTTTGCAGGGTCCGCACCAGGGTGCGTAAAAATCTATCAATACCGGCTTATCCTCTTGTTTGACTTCAGTTTCAAAATTTTGGTTGCTGATTTGAGTTGGCATTCCATCCTCCTGGAAAATCAATTTTTACTGGAATGATTGGCTTCCACCATGTTACACAACTGCCTGACGATTTGTTTTATCTTTTTGTCCACAATACGATAACAGATTTCCTGGCCTTTGCGTTCTCCCCGGATCAGGCCGGCCCGGCGCATACGGTTGAGATGTTGGGAGGCCAGGGGCTGGCTGATGTTCAATTTATGCCAAAGGCGGTTGACGTTGCATTCCGACTCGCACAACCCGGCCAGAATCTTGAGACGGATGGGATGGGCCATGGCCTGCAGGAGATCAGCCACCAGCTCGCTGGTCTTGTCAGTCAAGGACATTTCTTTCATTGCTTTTTTTCAAGCCGGGCAAGCCGGGCTTGCTCCTCTTTCCGTCCGCCGCAAGGCTGCCGCCGGACTAATTTTACAGCTGCACTTTATTAGTCGGATGCTGTGTTAGCCACTTAACTTAGGCAAATTGGTCCAAGGTACGCTATTTACGCTCAATATGTTCGAGAGAAGACGGAAAAAATGGCCTTCCCGCAACAAGAACTAGTTACCAAAGTTGACTTATTAATTCAAAGTGCAGCTGTAGAACTAATAGGTTTTTAAAAATATTAGAATATAATAATATTTCTGTCAATCTTAATTTACGGCCGGTTTAACTCCCAGCGTGATCATGTTGGCCTTGAGCAGGGCCTCCACTTCATCGGCCGTGCTCTTGTGCAATGCCGCCCGAGCCAGTTCGGCGCAGGCTTTGGCCTCCAGCCGCCCCACCGCCTCGGCCAGATCGGGAATCAGCACCGGAGCCACCGACAGATTGCGGAATCCCAGGCCGATCAGCAGAGGCAGATAAAGCGGATCTCCGGCAATCTCGCCGCAAATGCTGATGTCCTTGTCCGCCTCCCGGCCTGCTTCCGGCAGGGTCTTGAGCAGGGCCAGAATGGCCGGGGCCGTAGGCCGGTAATAAACCTGCAGCTTTTCCGAGACCCGGTCGGCCACCATGGTGTACTGCACCAGGTCATTGGTGCCCACCGACAGAAAATCGGCCTCCTGCAAAATCAGCCCGGGCACCACGGCCGCCGCCGGGGTTTCAATCATGGCCCCCACCAGGATATCGGCGTTGTAGGGAATACCCGCGTCGGCCAGTTCCTGCGCGGCATTGGCCAGCAGCATGCGTACCACCCGGATCTCTTCCACCCCGCTGATCATGGGCAGCAGGATGCGCACCGGGCCGTGCACCGCGGCGCGCAGAATGGCCCGCAACTGATGGAGAAAAACCTTGCTGTCCGCCAGGGAACGGCGCAGGGAACGCCACCCCAGCACGCAACTGGGCACCGTGTCCTCAATGGGGCTTTCAAAATCAAAGTGTTTGTCCTCACCCAGGTCAAGGGTGCGTATCGTCACCGTATGGGGCGCGATTTTTTCCACCACATGACGATAGGCCAGGTACTGGCCTTCTTCATCGAGAAATTCATCATGATCCATGAACAAAAATTCCGTGCGCAGCAGGCCCACGCCCATGGCTCCCACGCGACGGGCTTCATTGGCCTCGATTTCCCTGGTGAGGTTGGCGGAGATGAATATCTCCTGCCCGTCCTTGGTCAACACGGGCTTGGCCGGCCGCTCCTGTTTGGTCAGTTCAATACGGCTTTTGTGTTCCTGCTTGGCCTTGGCTATCAAGACCTCGGAGGGCTGCTTGACAATGCGGCCCAAGGTGCCGTCGATCACCACCAGCTCCCCGGCGCGCAACTGCTTGAGCACGCTCGGCACGCCCACCACTGCCGGCAGACCCAGGGAGCGCGCCAGAATGGCTGCATGGGAGGACACGCCGCCGCGCTCGGTGATAAACGCGCCCACATGGTGGCGGTGAAAATGCACGGTGTCGGACGGCATCAGTTCCCGGGCCACCAGCACAATCAGCTCGCCTTCGGCCATGGTGCATTGCCGCTGGTAGGAAAGCAGGTTGTCCAGCATCCGCCGCCCGATGTCACGGTAGTCATCGGCCCGCTCCCGGATATAGGGATCCGGAATTTTAAGAAAGCCTTTGACCAGCTCCTCCATGACGTCTTCCACCGCAGCTTCCAGGTTGATGCCTTCACTGGCCAATTGTTTTTCAATGCGGCTGTAAATGGAAGGATCATTGAGCAGCAGCTTGTGGGAGGAAAAAATCGCGGCTTCATCCTGACCGATCTCCTTTTCCACCCGTTGTTGCAACTGCTCCAGTTGTTTGCGCGACAAGGCCAGGGCTTCGTCCAGCCGTTTGAGTTCAGCCCCAATCATGTCCGGCGATATTTTATAACGCGGCGTGGCTTCCGGATCGCTCCAGAAACATACCCGCCCTACCGCCATGCCCGGCGAAGCGGGTATGCCGCTTAAACTTAAACTTGTTTTTGAAGATTCGTCCATATCAGGCTCCATTGACCAATGACATCACTTTTTCTATATACTGCGCTTCCGGCATGGCGCCTTCAAAGGCACCGTGGCCTTCCACAATGGTTTTAGGCACCCCCATGACCTGTTCCCTGTTGGCCAGATGGGGAAATTCAGCGGATTCAATCATCTCCGCCGTAATCATGGGCGTGGCCATGGCCAGCTGATGGGCCATGTGCACGGCATTGGGGCAATAGGGACAAGTGAGGGTCACAAATACTTTCAAATGCACCGGCTTGTCCAGGGTCACCACTTTGGCCAGGCTGGAAGCCTCAAGACCGGATTGGCCGTTGCCCGCCATTTGAATGGCTAAAAACAAGGAGGTAAATTCATAGCCCGCGGGCACGCCGTAAAAACGGATGCCATAATCCTGCTCCCCCACCACTGCCATGGCCGGGATTTTGTCGATTTTATAGTGCTCCACAGCTTCCTTGTCGGTGGTGAAGTTGTGCACTTCCAATTTGACTTTCTCCGGCAGGATGGATGTCAATTCCTCGGCAATGCCGCGGTTCTCCCGGCAATACTGGCATTCCAGCTCCTGCGTGAACACATGCAAGGTGACCGGGTGTTTGAGTTTTTCAAACTCCACTTTAATCTGTTCTATGGTTTTATCGTCTAAAAAAGCCATGCTTTTTCTCCTATTCCGCCGGTAGATGGTTGATAAACCGGTACGCCGCCAAAGCGGCTTTGGCACCATCACCAGCCGCAATAATAATTTGTTTCTCCGGCACGCTGGTGCAGTCGCCTGCTGCATAGACACCAGGCCTGGACGTTCGGGAGAAACAATCGGTCATGATCTCCCCCCGTTGGTTGAGATCTACAAACCCCTTGAAAGGATCCGTGTTGGGCAGCAGGCCGATCTCAATAAACACGCCCTGTGTTTCGATCTTCCTGGCTTCGCCGTCAGGCCGGGCTTTGACCGTAAGGCCTGTCACCTGCCGGCCGTTGCCCATGATGGCCAGCACCTGGTGGTGATCCAGCAGGGTCACCTGATGCTTAAGCTTATCCATGATGATGGGGTCGGCCTGCCATCCTTCGGCATAGTTTACCATGGTAACCGGACTGCGGAGGCCCACCATTTCCAGGGCCGCCGTGGCGGCTGAATTGCCGCCTCCGGCAATCACCACGGATTTGCCTTTAAAAAACGGGCCGTCACAAATGGAGCAGTAGGATACACCCTTGCCGCGGTACTCGTCCTCGCCCGGCACGCCCAGCGGCCGGGAACGCTTGCCTGTGGCTATGATCACGGACCGGCTGATAAAGGTCTTGCGCGCATCCGTAGTGGTGTGAAACAGGCCCTGTTCATCCTGGCGAATGGAAGTCACGGCCTGAGTTTGGGCCAGACGGATGGGAAACTGGTTGATCTGATCGGAAAATTTCTTCGATAATTCAGGACCCGTAATGTATTGATAACCCATGTAGTTCTCAATGCCGCTGGTCCAGAGCACCTGACCGCCCAGGTCGGGCGAAATCATGACAGTATCCATTTCTTTTCTGACCAGGTAAACCGCTGCGGTCATGCCCGCCGGGCCGCCGCCCAAAATGGCCACATCAAATATTTTGTTCTCTTCTTCGCCCTCTTGCATCGTCAGTTTTTGGGGCAGATCCAGATTGAGGCTTAAGGCCATGATAATCACCCTTTCCGCGTCTGTGGCTGAGACTACCGGAATTTATGATAATTAAAAACTTGCAAATAAGCAAGTTACATCAACGCCTTTTATGATAAAGTAGCTTTGCCGCTTGAATCCTTACACCACCGGTACCTGGAAATTATGCTGGGCAAGGGAACTACTCAGGTCTCTTGCGTATCCCGGGTGCGCTAGCTAGTTCTTGTTGCGGATAAATTTATTTTTCAGTTATGGGTCCGCAGTACATACG
>CAYVTN010000165.1:0-6869 GCA_964454395.1 uncultured bacterium
TCTCGGGCATGAATTCACTGGCCAGCCCGATGTGCAACGTGTTGTTGCTGACCGTAAACGCCATTTTACGGGGCCGCAGGATGAAATCCAGCACCTGTTCAAAAGGCTGTTGGTTGATACTCAGGGTCAGCATGGATTCCTCGTGGCTTGTCTGTTCCACGCCCGGCGAAAGAATCAAGTCAAACTTAACCTCCTGGGCCAGAGCGCGCAGGACCGACACCAGCGGAGCATTTTCCAAATCCACTGAAATCAGAGCCTTGAGATTGCCATGGTGCCGCCTTGTCGGCACAATGGCCTGGGGATTGTTGAATTCCAGAACCACCTGATTTTGGTCTTTGTAAACCACATAGGTGGCCGGCTGGGTAAGACCCACTGTCACCTTGACCACTGCCTGCCCGGGCTGTGCCCGGGTCCGCAGACGGGCAATGGCGCCCAAGGGCAGATCGCTGACCCGGCCGTGCCAGGCCAACGCCGCATCCACCAGGGTCACTTCCACCTGCCGGCCGTCTTGCCTGCGCTCCACCTTGTAACGCGCCAAGCCGTCGGTGGTAATCACCAATTTGGTTTTATCACCCAGGTTATCCACGGCCACATCCACCACCTGATAGCGTACCTGAGTTTGACCCTCATGGTCAGGCAGGACATTGGATGTTTTCACTGCATGGCTTGATTGGGCACCATGCCGGCGCAGGGTCAATACCAGTCCATAATTTTGGGTCTGCCGGTTCCATCGCGCCGGCCGGGTCATATCCAGCACCACCCAGACATCATTGTCATGTTGGGCAGCCCGGATGCGCTCCAGGGGACTACGGTCCACCCTCAACATGGTCGGCTTCCAGGTTAACAGGGTATCGCTGATTTTCATCAGCAGGCGGTCGGGGTTTTTCAAATAACTGATGGCACTGGCCACGCGGGCGGTGGTTTTGAGTTTAACCACCGGCTGGCCATGAAGTTGGTCCACATGCACATCCAACAGACGCGCAGCCCAATGATCCTGGCCTTGGGTCATCAGGCTGGCCGTGTCATCCGCAGCATAATCCACGCCGGCCGGATCGTCCTCAGCCCGGGCCGGACCAGCCCAAACCGCAAGTGCACAGCCCAGGATGACGCCGAGAAAGACGGTTAAGACGAGGCGGTGAAACAGTCCAGAGCATAAACGTTGAATTTGCACCAGGGTTGCACTCCTTTCCAAGCCGGAATAAAAGACAGTCTCACGCCAAGGTGCAGCGAAAGCGTCCTTTTAAATAACATCTCAACCGGTCGGGGCAAAGAAAGAAAAAACAAAAAAATCATTGAAGCTTTTAATCCCAAAAAAATTTTATCTTTCCTTTGCGTTCTTTGCGGCTATGCTGGAGACAGACTTTGTTTCCCGCCAACCCTGCTTTTGGGCAGGTACGGTTCATAGCGGTCTTATCTTAACTTAAAAACAATTTCCCGTCCATCCTGCCGCAAGAGCACTTCTTTGGGGTTTAAAATACGTCCGGTAATGCCCGCGACCAGACGGTGGTTTTCCGCATACAAACTGCCATCCCTTAACAGGTACCCAAACTCCGGACCGGTTTGCGTGGTAAACAAAGCCGTGGCACTGGTGGGGTTGCGGATAATGCCGGTCAGCTTGAGTGAGGCAATAGCCACCTGGCCCAATCCGGCTTGTTTTTGAGACCCGCCGGGCTCCACGAAGGGATCGCGCAGATTCTGCCCCTGATAGGTTATTTTAGGGCGAAAAGTCGGAGTCTGACCCGGTGCTTCGGAGTCCGCAGCCGCAGACCATGGTCCGAAGGCCAGCAGCAAACCGGCCAGCAGACCAATCCCCAACCATGTCCTGCGATCAGTGTTTAACATACGTCACCAACATTAAGCTAGCGGTAATGGAGGCGCTCCGCCCTGTGCTGTCCTTGCTTTTGATTTCCAACACCTCGGGAGTAATCAATCTCGGCAAATCAGTCAGTTCACTGATGAACGCCCCCAGGGCATGATAGCGGCATGTGGCGGTAAGCTTGATGGGCTGCACCGCGTAGCCTTCTTTTATTTCCATGGCCATGGGGGTCAGTTTAATATCTTTAAACTTGCAGGCCGTGGCCGCCAGCGTGATGGATTTGAGCAAGGCCGACATCTGCACGCTGTCGGGCATCTGTTCCGCCAGCCGTTCTTTTTCCATTCTCAGTTTGGAGGCCCGTTCGCTGAACTCATCGCTTCTGGCCACCAGGCGTTCCTCTTCCTGATAAGCTTTGTCCGCCACGGCCAGGCGCTGCTTGGTCTGGGCCAAATGACGGGCCAAAGGCATATAGCCGAAAAACACATAGGCCGCCAAAAGCAAAAGCGTCACCAAGCCGGTGCTGCCGTAAATGATCCACTGCCGGTTCATTGACCGCCTCCGGCAGTGGCCGTGATGTACCCCTTGTAGGTCATACTAATCTTGAATTGTACCGACTTCATGGCAGGATCGTTTTTATCGCTCAATCCTTCCAATTTGACATTGGTAAAAATGTCGGTTTTTTCCAGGTTGGCCAGAAAATCAGCCACCGAAATTTTATGATAAGCGAAGCCTTCGATGTTGATCTGCAGGGCCTGCTCTTTACCCTCCGGCGTGGCGCTCAGGGTGGAGAGCCACATGTCATTGGTCACTTGGGCGGCCAAACGGCTCAAAATAGTGACCCACACGCCCTGGTTGAGGGAAAGGTTGTAAATAAGTTGCTTGCGGTTCATCACTTCCTTTTCCTGATCCAAGAGGGCGTTGATGGGTTTGATCTTATCGGCTATGGCCTGACGTTTGGCCTCCACAGCGGCAAGGGCCTTCCCGGCATGCCTGGCCCCGCCTACCAGGCCGACCAGCACCAATACCATGATAAGGACCAACAGGGCCGCGCCCATTACCACATAGGTGTATAAGCGCAGGGCCACATTGGATTTTTTAACCTTGAGCGGCAGGAGGTTGATTTTAACCACAAGCTACTCCATCTGGCGCAGGGCCAGGCCTACGCCGATATTGAACAACTGGGCATTGGCAGTAATATAATCCAGATCAAACTCCTTTTCCGAAATCTGGATATGTTTAAAGGGATCATTCAGTTCCACCGTCACATCCAGTTTTTCCGCCAAGTATTTATCCAGATTTTTCATTTGGGCCGTTCCTCCGGAGAGAATGATTCTGGTTACCGGGCTTTTTTTGATCGAACTTTCATAATAGTCAAAAGAACGCTGAATTTCCGCCACCAGCTTGTTCAAGACCGGGGTGAAAGAATCCGCGATTTTAGTGGCTTTGTCGTCTTTCTTGGGAATTTCCATCTGCATGATGTCTTCCGATTCAATCAGCACTTCCCCTTCCTCTTTTTTCATCTTCTCCGCTTCGGGAAAGGACAAATCGAACTCACGCTGGATTTCGCGGGTGAAGTTGTTGCCGGCCACGGCCACATCTCTGGTGAGGTGGGTAATGCCGCCTTCCAAAATATTGATGGTGGTCATTTTAGCGCCGATATTGATCAAGGCAATGGTTTCCTCCTCCACAACACCGTAATTGTATTCATGGCAATTTTGCAGGGCAAAGGAATCCACATCAATAACCTGCGGCGCCAAGCCGGTCTGCTTTAAGAGCGCCATGTGCTGTTCAATAATTTCTTCCTTGGCGGCCACCAGTAACACTTCGATTTTGCGCTGGCCGTCTTCGTCCAATTCGCCGAGCACTTCAAAGTCCAGCACCACTTGGTCAATGGCCAGGGGAATATACTGTTCGGCTTCGTAGGAGATGACATTTTTAAGTTCGTCTTCACTCATGTACGGCAGTTTGACATAGCGGACAATGACCGCATCTCCGGCAATGGCGGTCACCACCCGGGTGCCCTTGATGCCATTGTCCTTCATCAACTGCTTGATGCAGGCGGAGAGCATGTCATTTTTAAGGTAGGGATCAGCTTCTTCCTGAACTTCTGCAGGGACTTCGGCCACAGCCAAGCTCACCAAACGAAGCGCCTCGCCTTTACGCTTCATTTGGACAGCTTTGATCATATAGTTGCCAATATCCAGACCAATTAAATTGCGGTTTTTAAAAAAGTCCAGCACCCGCATGCCTCCCTAGGAGCTCGAGCAATTGGTTGCTCAGCCTCCCGAGCAATCGAAAATCGAAATTTCCTTGCGGCCGATTGCTTGCCCCGTTGTTGTTGACGGGATCAACTTTCGATTCTCGTATGTTATTTGCCGACTTATTGCCAAGCTTCCAGCCTTCACTCCTGCAATCGCGTTGGTCTTCCGAAAATGAAATGTTTTCGAATTATTTTTTCAAGTTTTTTGGCAACCTAAAAATAATTCTGTTGACACTTCTTTTGCTGGATTATAAGGGCCGCTGCTATAAAAATCAAGAACAAAAGGGCTATTCCATCTAACTTAACAGTCCTAGTCCTAATATGACTGTTAGGTTACCAAGCAGAGGACAGGCCGTTTAAGAGCATAACAAGATAACGGGTTAAAAAATCCAATGACGGCACAGTCTCTCAGGGCGAGGAAAAAATTTAGGCCAAACCAGTATCCTGGCAAGCAGATAGGCCGGCACCTGGGAACTATTACTGGTAGCCATAACTGGAATAAGGCATGCCCTCACTGTCGAGGAGCGTGCTGTTCACCCAGATGCGGCCGGTTTCTTTTTCATAGCGCCAGCCTTTTCCAAAAATATTGGGTTTTTCCAGACTGGGGTCCGCTTGAAAGGATTTATAGGTAACTTCATTGCCGGAAGGATTCAATTTACGGTCAGGAGGATAAGTGACCTTGACTTTGGGCATGGTGGGCAGATAATCGCCAAAACCATAGCCCGGCGTTTTGTTGTCAACATCGAGGGTGGCGGGCCATACGCCTTCATGATCCCCATAGTAGATGGAGATCGCCGATTTAATGGCGCTGATATTGGCCTTGGTGGCCGCTTCCCTGCCTTTTTCCTGCAAGGTTTTTATATAGGGAAAAAGCAGGGCCGCCACGATGCTCAGGATCGCCACCAAAATCACAATTTCAATGTAAGTAAATCCGTGTTCGGCAAAAAAACGTCTGTCCATGTACTACCTCCAAAAACTAAGCCGGCCAAGTCGGAATAAAAATCTATCTCGCGCATACCCGTTCCGGGCACAGGTATGTGCCTTTGCGTGAGAAAAATCTTTATATGAACTCCATAAAATCATCCACGCCAAATGCGTATATCTTGAAGACACAGATTTTATAAGGTCCCCTTTACCAAAAGCTGCAGATCGCGGGGATCGGTGGTCCGCGCAAAAATTTCATTATAAGTAACCAACTGCTTTTGGTAGAGATCGAACAGCGATTGGTTCATGGTCTGCATGCCGTATTCGCTGCCGGTTTGCATTAATTGATAAATCTGATATTCCTTGCTTTCCCGGATCAAACTTCTGACCGCGGAGGTGGGAATCAAGATCTCGGAAGCCAGGACCCGGCCCGATGAATAGCCCTTGGGCAGCAATTGCTGCACCAGAATAGTCTGCAAGGCAATGGATAATTGCATGCGGGCCCGGAACTGCTGATGGGGCGGGAAAGTGTCGATCACCCGGTAGATGGCCTGCACCGAATCGGTGGTATTCATGGCCGCGATCACCAGATGACCTGTTTCCGCCAGGGTCAGGGCTGCCTGGATGGTATCAATATTATGCAGGTCGCTGATCATGACCACATCAGGATCACAACGCATGACTTGCCTCAGGGTCTGGGCATTGCCTTGGGTATCGGTCCCCACTTCCCGCTGGTTGACAATCGCTTTATGGTTATCATGAATATACTCAATCGGCTCCTCCAAGGTCATAATATGCATGGCCTTGTTGCGGTTGATCCAATCGAGCATGGAGGTGATGGTGGTGGATTTGCCGGACCCCGTGGGTCCGGTCACCAGCAGCAGGCCCTTGGGCAACTGCACGATATCGGCCACAATTGGCGGCAGGCCCAAAGCCTCGAAACTTTCGATGCCATTAGGAATGGAACGCAAAGTGGCCGCCACACTGCCCCGTTGCTTGAACATGCTCATGCGCACCCGGCCCACCTTGCTGATGCCAAAGGAAAGGTTGAGTTCATGATCGCGCTCAAATTTTTCTTTTTGTTCATCGGTCAACATTCTGTAGGCCAGGGCCAGGCAGCGTTCCGGCCGCAGCGGTTCTTCGTCGGCCGGCACCACATCGCCGTCAATACGCATCAAGGGCACCGCATTGGCGGTGATATGCAAATCCGAGGCCTGTTTCTCAAACATTTTTTTGACCAGAACATCAATGGATGCGATCATGACCTGCTCCTCTCACGATAGGCCGTTTTCCCGTTGGGATGCTTTCCCAACTTGGCCGCTGTCCATAAAGCTTTTTCCATGACTCCTACGGGCGCCTGCCGGCTGGTCCACAAACGAAAAGCGTCGGCGCCCTGATACAGCAACATTTCCCATCCGGGAATCAGCGTGTTGCGTTTTTGCCGGGCCAAGGTTAACAGCTTGGTAAGCCCCCGGCCATAGGCCAGGTCCATGACACAACGCCGGCCTGGCATCCAATCCTTGGGCAGCGGCAAAGGATCGGACGGTTTCAACCCTAAAGGCGTGGCATTGACGATCAGGTCGGCTTGGGTCAAGGCCGATTGCAGCAGCGCAGACGCCGGCGCAGTGAAGTTGATCTCACCATGCGAGGCCAGCGCCTTCAAATCACGCCGTAGGCGCGCCCTCTTTTTGGCGTCCAGCTCGACGATGGTCAACTGGCCCACGCCCTGATGCACCAGGCTCATCATTTCGTCCCAATCGCCGGATGCCGAGGCACGCGCCATGGAGCCTGTGCTTTCTTCAACCGCTTTGTCGAAGGCGGCATCCAGCATGGCCTTAGTCGGCTCCTTCGGCACGATCACGAAGCCCC
>CAYVTN010000166.1:0-6844 GCA_964454395.1 uncultured bacterium
GGCTCATGGCCACAGCACGGCCGGCGCCGCCTCCACCTAAAAGAACGGCATTTTTTCCCTCGATCTTAATGCGTTTCTGGACCGCGGTGACAAACCCGGAAGCATCGGTATTGTACCCCTTGGTGCGGTTGTCCTTAAACACAATGGTGTTCACGGCCCCAATCCTGGCGGCCATCTCATCGAGGTCATCCAAATAGGGCATTACTTTTTCTTTATAGGGCACGGTCACATTGGCGCCCAGGCAATTCAAGGCTTTCAAACTGGTCACCAGAGCCTTGAGTCCTTCCGGCGGCACGCCCAGGGGCACGTAAACCGCATCCAGACCCAAGTGGCTAAAGGCCGCATTGTGCATGACCGGCGACAAAGAGTGATGGATCGGCCAGCCGATCACCCCGGCCAGACGGGTGGTGCCTGTGATGGTCAACGTTGGTTTAGGCATCAGACATTTCCTTTCACAAGATATTGCATAAATTTACCATAGGAATACAAGACTGGGCTAGGCTAAAGTTTTTTTGTTGACGGTATTTAGCAGTACATAAAAATCTTGCTCACCAAGAGGGCCTTTTTTTGCGATTGCTGATCAACTGCAGCTATCATCAAGGCCAACATGATTTTTCAAGCTTCAAAATTTTTCATCTTTGGCAACTTGCCCCTGCCTATTGAAACCATTTGCTTTCATCAAAGGCCAAGTTGAACATCAAAAAACCAGCCGTAGGGGCGCTGCCGGTGCCTGCCTGAAACCGCAGCGCAGTTGACCATTCATCCTCTGTTCCGGCCACGGCCACATCCGTATAAAAGCCCAGATTTAAAACATCATGGGTTTTTTCGCCGATGTTATGCAGTCCTACCGGCAGGCCGGCGCCCGCATAGAAAAACAGTTTTAATTGCTTAAACGGCAAATTACCGCTTACGCCCAAGGAGGGCGTAAGCCAGGCTCTTTTGCCGTCCGAGGATGCATCTGTTTGAAATCCGTATTTGATGGCAAGGTACCGCTTGATGCCGTTCAGTACCAGCGCTGTCATATCCGTTTCAAATGTTTTACCGACTTTATCCAATTGCCGTCCGCTTTCCCGCAATCCTTTTTTCCAATCCGTACCGGGCAAGAGGGATAAAATAGTTGAATTGGGACTGGTTAAATCCGTCATTAATGCCCGCATTAAAAACATATTATCCACTTCCAGCCTCAATCCGCCCAAGGGTATGCCGGCTGCACCCCTCGGGTATGGCGGCGTATATAATGACGGGATTACCGGTCGGGGCACCCAGGGCGCTGTACCTGGAAAAGTGTTTTTCACCGGTGATAAGGCCCCCACCTGCAACGGTCCGGCAAACACTTTCAAGGCTTTGCTGCCGGGCACCAATTCCACGGTTTTATTAAATCCGGGCAACGTGAAGGTAATGCCCTTGTCGGTCTGGGTAATGGGCAGAGATATATTTTCCTTGATGGGCATGGTATTAAACAAAACATCCATTTTGATATCGTAAGGAGCGCCTTTTAAAACCAGGTTAAGCGGCAACGTGCCGGCCAGAGCCAATCCCTGAGCGGCTTTCCCGGGGCCGATGGTAAAGGTCTGCTCGCCTGTCAGCAATGTCGATAATTTGACCTGGCTTCCCATGATAAAAGGAAGTAATTCACCTAGTGATGTAAATCCGCCCCGGGGAGGTTTTAAAAAACCCGATTGCTGACCGGCCGAAAGCGAACTCATGCCTTCAACCGTTCCCACGTTCAGCTCTTTGGGCTTCTTGGACCACGGCAGGTTGACCTTCTTTATAAGCTCCAATCCCCTGGGATTTTTTTTCACATAGAAGCCGTTAATCATGACCTCGCCATCAGCGCCGGTTGATAAGGTTATATCGGGCAACGCCCCGGCGAGAACAGGCAGCTTGAGATATTGTTTGTTCACCTCCAGATAAGGCGTCATGCTCACACGCTGGGTACCTGTGGCCTTGTCCGTATTCAGCGCCAGTTCCATTTTTACCGGCAAAGCAATACTCATCCCCATGCGGTCGTTCGTCTCATCCCGCGCCGTCACTTTGCCGCTGAAGGTATCGACCAGCATATCCAAAAAGACCGACGTTCCGACGGGCCAAGGAATGAGTGTGGTGACATTGGGCGATTTTTCTTCTTTTTCCTGTTGATCTTTCTTTTGAACCACCGGTGCTTTCTGCTTGCTTTGTTGATAGGCATGCGTCATCTCATGCGCAATCAAATGGCGGCCGCTATAGGTTTGCGGATTATATTCACCCTGATTGAAATAAATGTGATTCCCCATGGTGAAGGCACGGGCATGCATTTGCTCAGCGGCCTGATGGGCAGATGCATCATTATGAAGAAGTACCTTTTGACCCATATTTTCCACTAAGCTGCTGTGTTTATCTTGTAACAACTGCGTGGCCATTTGGTCTGCTTGGTTTTCGAAATATTTTTTTTTATCCCTACTCTGTTCCTGCAATGGCGCGGACATGCATTTAGGGCAGCCGCCTCCACAAGGACAATCATAATGCAGTTGCATTGGGGATACGGTCAAATGATCAGCCACCAAAAGCTCCGCCGCTTTCGGCACCAAAGCGGGTTTAACGCGAACTTTATCCGGCGCCATTATTTTTGTGAGCATGGCTTCGTCTCCTTTTCCTTAATTGAGACACCAATATATCCCGCGCCGTTTATTTTATACCCTCTTCAGGGGCACCATTTTTAAACCCCACAGAAATATCCGTCTACTCTTCCCCTGCCTTCCCGGGCCTTGCCGCGTTATTCTTTATCCTCTGTCCCACCCACATCCCCCCAAGCAGCCTGGGCCAGGGCCACGGCCACCATGCCTGCAGTTTCTGCCCGTAAAATGCGTCGTCCCAGGGTTACGATTTGAATGCCGGCAGCCCGGGCGCTATTGACTTCATCATGCTCAAACCCGCCTTCCGGGCCCACAAAGAGTCCCACTGATCCCAGTTTTGGCCAAGCAGCCTTAACCGCAGGCCAGGGCAGACTTTGCCTGACCTGATCCTGATGGAAAAGAAGCGCCAGCTCATGGGACATGCTCATCTGCAAAGCTTCGGTCATGGATAAGGGTTGATTGATCCCGGGGATTTTCACCCGCCCGGACTGCTGGCAGGCTTGGCGGGCGATTTCCAGGTAGCGTTGATGCTTGTGCAGGCGCTGCTCATGGATTTTGATCTGGGAAAAAGCACTGATTAGAGGAACAACACGGCTGACCCCCAATTCAGTGGCTTTTTGAATGACCAATTCCAATTTACTGCCTTTGGTCAATCCCTGATAAAGGGTAATCTGCAGAGGTGATTCGGTATGCGGAAAGATTTCATCCAAGAGCTCTATCCGTGCCTGACGGGCATCCAGACTGAGCAACGCTCCTTGAAGCAGCCGTCCCCGGCCGTCGCCGATCAATACTTTATCTTTTGGCTTAAGACGGAGGCTGCGACAATGTGCGAGATCGTCACCCGTGAGCACCACTTGGGTGGCGGGCCACTTCAGGTGCGGCAAAATAAAGCAGGGAGCATTCATGGGGCCTTACCAATGGGGGTCAAAGCAGGTGCCCGAATGGGTGAGCTGGACCTGTTTGGTGCCGTCGATATTCATCACCCAGATGTTGGAAATCACTTCCGTATCGCCCGAACCGCGGTGCCCTTCCTCGGTTTGCTCCATGACCGCCGCTAAATACTTGCCCGTGGGAGATATGGCCGGCTGAGAGATCTGGGCATCAAAATCCTGGGGGGTGATGACATAGGCTTTAAAATCGAGACGGAAACTGCTGGACATGACCATCACAATGTTGTCCAGCTCGAAGGCCACTAGATCGGAATGATAGGACCATACGACCGTGCCCAGATGATAGGAGATCTTCTTAAACGGGCGCATGAGATCCGTTTCATGCCGGCCGTCTTTTCGTATGGTGCCGATATGCATGATGCCATCCTGCTTGGACGGCCCTTCACCGGCCAACAATTCAAAATTGGGTGAAATCGTATGCACTTCGGTCATAAAGCTATGCTTGGGCAAACGCACCGTGTCCACCTGCTGCCCGGTCTCAACACTGTAGCCAAAGAGCATGGCCGGAAAATCCTTTTCCTGAACATAAAGGGTATGCCCTTGGGGATGCCAACTGATCCTGATCTTCTTGGTATCGATTTTCTTGTGTTTAACGACGTTGCGCAGGTTGGACCCGTCGGCATCGACAACCGCAATATCAACATAATCATCAAGGGGACGGTTACTTTGGTAATGAAAGAAGGCAATATGGCGGTGATCGAGCGACCAGCTGGGCCTGCACTTGTAGCCCGGAACAGACGTCAACTGGCGCCGCTGCCGGCCATCTTTGTTGATTAAAAACAACTGCGCCCGGTCGCCAACCATGTCCACATAGACAATGGGCGCCTTGTCGTCAAGTTGGTTGATATCCTGCCGTACCTTGTTTTTTTCCTGCAGTTGGTGCTTATATTGGGCCTGCAGGGCCGCTATTTTTTGCTTGGTGTCCGGATCAAGCTGGCAACCCGCCAGGGCCAGCAGCAGCATAAAAGGCAGGCTGGCCGTTAAAAAACGATGCAGTTTCATGCAACCCCAACTTCCGGCCATCCGGTGGATCCGGGCGGCCCGTGCTGTATACGTCACCCGCTTCCCGATGGAAGGCAGGATTATGAACGGCCAAAGACATTCTTGACTTTCTGATAAAAAGCCTTTACGCCGCTGTAATTGTCTTCGCCGCCCATTTGGCCGAATTCTTCCAATATTTTTTTCTGTTTACCGCTCAATTTGACAGGCACTTCCACCTGAACCATCACCAGCTGATCACCGGAACCCAATCCGCGCAGATTGGGAAAACCTTTGCCGCGAAGGCGGAAAATTTTGCCTGACTGCGTGCCGGCGGGAATCTTCATGGTGACCCGGCCATCAAGGGTGGGCACTTCCACTTCCCCGCCCAAAGCCGCCAAAGTAAAGGGGACGGGCACTTCGCAGGCCACGTCATCATCTTCGCGGCTGAAAAAAGGATGAGGCTCCACTTGAATGACCACGTATAAATCACCGCGCGGTCCGCCTTGGACGCCGGCTTCCCCTTCTCCGCTGATTTTCAAACGCCCGCCACTTTCAATCCCCGGAGGCACGCGCACGGAAATTTTGCGCACCACCCGTTTGCGGCCCTGGCCACGGCAATCACTGCATGGGGTGTCAATAACCCGACCTTCGCCCTGACAGGTGGGGCAGGTACGCATGACTGAAAAGAAGCCTTGCACGGACCGCACTTGGCCCACGCCCTGACAGGTGGGACAGGTTTTGGGTTTGGTGCCGGGCTTGGCGCCGGTGCCCTGACAGGTCTGGCAGGTTTCCATGCGGGGAACGTCAAGCTGCACTTCCTTGCCTTTAGCGCTGTCCAAAAAAGGAATCGTCAGATCATAGCGAAGGTCCGCGCCCCGTCTGGCCCGTGACCGGCTCCGGTTGCTGGTGCGGGCGCTGCCGCCAAAGAAGCCTTCAAAGATATCGGAAAAAATATCACCCATGTCGCCGAAATCCACATTGGCCGAATATCCGGCGCCGGGCCGGGCGCCGGCAGCGGAAGTGCCCACACCGGCATGGCCGAAACGGTCATAGGCTGCGCGCTTGTTGCTGTCCTTGAGTACCTCATAGGCCTCATTGACTTCCTTGAATCTTTCCTCGGCGTTTTTATTGCCCGGATTGGCGTCAGGATGGTATTTCTTCGCCATCTGGCGGTAGGCGCTTTTGATTTCATTTTCAGAAGCCCCTTTGGAAACCCCCAGGACTTCATAGTAATCACGTTTAGTTGCCATGCGTTAGTTCACCTCTGTAGACTTACTTTACCCGGCAGCAGAAGCTTGACCATCGGGCGCTTGCGGACCGGAGGCCTGGACATAAACCGCTTCCGCCAGCTTCTGGGCCACTTTTTCCAGTTTGTTGCAGCCCTCTTCCAGGGCATCGATGTCCTCGCCCGCCTGCAGGCGTTTGAGTTTCTCGACGGCCTTTTTCACCTGATCCAAAGTGTTGGCATCCGCTTTGTGGCCGTGATCGGCGAGCATGTGTTCTGTATTGTATACCAGGGCATCGGCCCGGTTTTTAATCTCCACTTCCCGCTTGACCTGGCGGTCCGCTTCCTGGGCCTCTTTGGCTTCGTTGACCATCCGTTCAATTTCCTGTTCCTCTATCCCCGACGTGGTGGTCACTGTAATTTTTTGCTCCTTGCCCGTGGCCAGATCCTTGGCCGAAACATGCACAATGCCATTGGCATCAATGTCAAAGGTGACTTCAATCTGAGGAACACCCCGCGGCGCCGGCGCGATACCGGTCAAATCAAACTGTCCCAACGTTCTGTTGTCGGCAGCCATCTCCCGCTCGCCCTGCAACACCCGAATAGACACCGTGGCCTGATTGTCGGAGGCCGTGGAGAAGATCTGGCTCTTCTTGGTGGGAATAGTGGTATTGCGCTCAATCAATTTGGTGGCAATGCCGCCCATGGTTTCAATACCAAGAGACAAGGGGGTCACATCAAGCAGCAGCACATCTTTGACCTCTCCCTGGAGCACGCCGCCCTGAATGGCCGCCCCGCAGGCCACGACTTCGTCGGGATTGACGCTCTTGTTGGCCTGTTTGCCGAAAAAGGCTTTGACTCTTTCCTGGACCAAGGGCATGCGCGTCTGGCCGCCGACCAAAATGATTTCATCAATGGCCGCCTTTTCCAGACCTGCGTCCTTCAAGGCCTTTTCCATGGGAGAGATGGTGCGGTCCACCAGGAAGCCCACCAGTTGCTCCAGCCGGGCGCGGCTGAGCGTTACCGTCAAATGCTTGGGGCCCTTGTCGTCGGCTGTGATAAAGGGCAGGTTAATC
>CAYVTN010000167.1:0-6827 GCA_964454395.1 uncultured bacterium
ATATTATGTAAAAGGGACGCTGCACGCATCTTTGATGCCTTCCGCAGCCCTGGTCTTAGCCCGAAAAAGAAAATTGGTCCAAGGTGCGCTATTTACGCTCAATATGTTCGAAATGACCTGAGTAGTTACCAACTTCGGCAAATTTGCAAAGTTGAATTAAAATAGGCGTAAAAGCAGATTGGTGGGCGGAAAAGGATTCGAACCTTCGACTTCCACCATGTGAAGATGGCACTCTAACCGACTGAGTTATCCGCCCACTGGTCCTGAAAGGTGCCCTATCATACTAAACTCATGGAACGGCGTCAAGCTGATCCTTGCCTTTTGCATTTTTTCAGGACAGCGTTGACTACACTTTTAAAAACCGGTGGGACAATCCAGAAAGTGGCTGCGCAGGCTAAAAATTTTGGCCACGGCCCGGCCCAGGGCCTGCACCCCCAAGGTCTCGGTCGCATAATGACCACCGATAATAACATTCATTCCCAGCTCTTTGGCCAGTGGAACATCCTGGTGCAAAAATTCCCCGGTCAGAAACGTATCATAACCTTCCTGCCGGGCTTGGGGCAGCAGCGATCCGCCGCCACCGGAAACAATGGCCAATCTTTTGACCTTGGCCGGACCGAAAGCCAGTACCTTTGCGGCCGTCCCCACCAGCCGCCCGGTCCGGGTTGCAAGAACCTGCAAAGAGAGGCTCTCCGGATAGTGCCCGCCCGCGCCAATGACCACCCCGTGATAATCACCAAAAGGCTTCAGGCGCTTGAGCCCCACACCCTGGGCCAAACAATGGTTATTTCCCCAGCGCGGATGCCCGTCCAGAGGCAAGTGGGCGGCATACAAGCTGATGCCGTAATCCATTAATACTTTAAGCCGTTGATAATGGACGCCGGTGACGGCCAGGGGTTGGCCCCAAAAGAGCCCGTGGTGAACGATCAGCATATCGGCGTTGCAGGCTGCAGCTGCATGGAATGTCTCCAGGCTGGCGTCCACAGCCAGGGCGATATTCTTCAGTTGCTTGCGCCCTTCCACCTGCAAGCCATTAAGGCTGCGGTCCGAAATGACATTGACCTGCAGGGCCTCATCCATCCAGGCCACCACTTGCTGCAGGCCGGGAAGTGTGCGACGTGTGGTGGTGGTCATTGGCTCAGCGCCCAAACCATTGGCCGTCAATGGTATCCAGGATAAATACCTTGTCCGGTTTTTTAATTTCCTGAGCGGTTAAAATGCCCCACTTTTGGACCTCCCTTAGCAGCAAGGTGTCCACAGTAGCACTTCTGAGCGAAACGGTAAATTTTCTTGGAATGCCGGTAATTTCTCCGGTGCCGGCATTGACCACAAAATCCGTGCCGCTCCCTTCCCAAAACGCATTTTGCGCTTTACGCTGGAATAAATCATTCAGGTTGGAGGACAGGCCTTCCAGGGGGTTGGCCTCCACCACGGCTGTGGCCAACTCATCATTGCGAAACTGGAAGATGTGAATATAGGGTGAAAAATTTGCATAGGCCACATTGATTTTAAATGCCGGATAGGCTCCGTGGGCCCTGGCCCACAAAACCGCATACAGCTCGTTCATCTGCAGACGGAGGGGATAACTGCCCCGCTTCCCATCCTTGGTAACTTCAAAGCGGTAATCGAGCTCGAGGAAAGGTTTGACTTTTTTGACCTGATCCTTCACCTTGACCGTAAGGCTTTTCCAGCGGATACAATCCACCCTGAACCAGATTTTATCGGGGCCCGGGAATGGTTTTAACCCGGAGGGCACCAGCCCTGCCACCCGTTTCCACGGCACCTGATAAAACAGGGAAAGACCTTCGCCGTTCATTTCCATGGGCACGGGCGGCACGGACCAAGGTTTTTGCGGGGCCTCAAACACCCGTTGATCCATGTTCGCCTTGAGCCCTTTAGCCGGCACAGGCGTGGTTGGCTGGTTCGGCCCCCCCACCTGGGCTGCCGGAACCGTAGCCCCTGCTGACGCTGAGATCATCAGCAAAGCCGACAAGATGATAAGCCATTGCCTTTTATACTGCATAATCGATCCTTCCTATGACCCGGACTTAAACGGGCCATACCATCAATTGGCGTTTAAAGACCCCTAAGTAGTTTGTGTTGCGGAAAGAATTTTTTTGATCTCAATAAAATAGTCCTCTCCTCTTGGGACTATAGTCCAGCGAAGTCGGATACCCGTTCCGGGCACAGGGAGGATGGAGGTGAGGGATTATCTTTAAAATCAAAGGCTTTTCCCCCTCATCCTGTCTCTCCCTCAACAAACATGGGGGGAGAGGAGATGGAGAAAATGACCTTTCTGCAACAGGAACTACTTGCTCAAGCTCCTAGAATAACCCAACAACCCGTCCGTCTTCCGTAAGATCAATGTTATTGCCAGCCGGAACAGAGGGCAAGCCCGGCATGGTGCGCATATCACCCAATAAGGGATAAAGAAAACCAGCGCCTACGGAAGCCCGGATATCCCTGACAGGAACCCGGAACCCGGTGGGCCGGCCTTTTAACTTGGGATCATGCGAAAGGGACAAATGGGTTTTGGCCATGCAGAGGGGCAGGCGGTCATAACCCAGGGAAGTGTACAAGGTGATTTTTTTCTCAGCCGCCGGTAAATAATCCACGCCATCCGCGCCGTAGATTTTGGCGGCAATGGTTTCGATTTTTTCCTTAATGCCGGCTTCAAGGGGATATAGAAAAGAAAACGCCTTGGGCTGGTTGGCTGCCGCCACTACGGCCTCAGCCAAAGCCTTGCCGCCTTCCCCGCCGCGGGCATGCACTTCGGAAGGTACGGCCGCACTGGCGCCAAAAGCCAGGGCTTGTTTGGCCACCAATTCAATCTCATGGTCATGGTCACTGGCAAAACGGTTGATGGCCACCACCACGGGCACCCCGTGGAGACGCACGGCCTGGAGATGCTGCTTTAAGTTTTCACAGCCTTTGAGCAAGGCCTCGTCATTGGGTTTGGCCACCAGTTCCTGGTCCAGCGGTTTGCCCGGCCGGACTTCAAAGGCTTGTCCGTGCATCTTCAGGGCCCGTATGGTGCAGGTTACAATCACGGCATCAGGCACCAAGCCGGAATAACGGCATTTGATGTTCATGAATTTTTCACAACCACAATCCGCGCCAAAGCCGCTTTCAGTCACCACGTAATCGGCCAGGCGCAGACCCAGTTCATCGGCAATGATGGAGGAGTTGCCATGGGCAATATTGGCAAAAGGACCGGCATGCACCAGCACCGGCGTATGCTCCAGGGTTTGCATCAGCGTGGGCTTGATGGCGTCCTTCATCAACACCGCCATGGCCCCGGCGCATTTCAAGTCTTCCGCCGTAACCGGCCGGCCGGCACGGTTGGTGCCGATCACGATCCTGCCCAGACGGCGGCGCATGTCCTGCAGGTCATGAGCCAGGGCCAGAATGGCCATCACTTCCGAAGCCACGGCAATGTCAAAGCCCGTTTCCCTGGGATGACCATTTTCCTTTCCGCCCAAACCCACCACGATTTGACGAAGGACACGGTCGGAAATATCCACCACCCGGCGCCAGGTGATGGAATGAGGATCAATATCCAGCTTGTTGCCGTGCATGAGATGGGAATCAATGTAGGCCGCCAATAAATTATTGGCCATGGACACTGCGTGAATATCACCGGTTAAGTGGAGGTTAAAATCCTCCATGGGAATCACCTGGGCATAGCCGCCGCCCGCAGCACCGCCTTTGATGCCAAACACCGGTCCCAAAGAAGGCTGGCGGATACAGGTCACCACCGACTTGCCGATTTTGGCCAAGGCTTGGGAAACACCAATGGTGGTTACGGTCTTGCCTTCCCCCAAAGGTGTGGGTGTAATGGCTGTCACATCAATATATTTGCCCTTAGGACGGCCGGCCAAACGAGTGATGGCGCTTAAATCCACCTTGGCCTTGTAATTTCCATATGATTCAAGTTCCTGAGGTTCCAGGCCCAGGCCCTCGGCAATCTCCATGATCGGCTTGATCGGTGCTTGTTGGGCAATCTCCAGGTCACTGGGAATAGGGTTTCCCATCCTTAAACCTCCTTAACCGGCTAAAGGTATCATCACACCACAGGTGAGTTGAACTGAAAAATCGGGCACAGTCAGGCTAAAAAGATATTTGGCAATGCTCCGGGGATACGGAACATCTGCTTATTTTCTTTTTTTACGTCTATGTTTTTTGGTTGGAGCAGCTTTTTTCTTCCTTTTGACCAAGGCCGTGGCCGTTGGCAAGGGCCGAGTACTGGCTGCCAGGTGCTCTTGGTGGGCTTGTTCCACCTGAGGATCAATGCCAAGGTCAACTTTGGGCCTTTTGGGAATAGTGGGCTGGTTCTCCTCCAGTTCAGCCCGATCCAAAATTTGCTCAATTTGCTGTTTAATCCAAGGACTTTTTTCACTTTTAAGGGCTTGTTTCAGCAGAGTGAAATAGTTGTTCGGCTGGTTAAGTTCGTTGATCACGGAAACCATGGCCCAGCGCACCCGTTCTTCCTTGTCACCCAAGAGCGTGGCGGCAAGCTTCTTGCCCACCTTGCTCTTGATCCGGCTCAGGCTGTTGGCTGCAGCTTCCCGAACCAGGGGATCTTTATCTTTCACCATGGTTTTAACAATGTCAATGTTGCGGTCATCAATCATGCCGCCCAGAGCATAGGCCGCCACACCGCGCAGGTCTTCCGTCGTTTCCCCCTGAAGCAAGGCCAGCAAAGGCTGGATAGACTCGCGGGCATGCAGCTGGCCAAGGGCCACCGCAGCATCACGCTTGATGTCAGGATTGTTCTCCTTAAGTGCTGCAATCAGCACCGGGACGGCCCGCTTGTCCCCCATGCTGCCTAATGCCATGATGGCCGAACGGCGGCCGATGGCATTCTTATCCCCGGCATACTTGATCAAATCAGGCACGGCTGAAGGGTCTTTTATCTGACCCAGAGCCATGGCGGCATCACCGTGCAATTGCACTTCCGGACTTGCCAAAACCTTCAACAATTGGTGCACCACTTCCGGACTTTTATAATTGATCAACACCCAGATGGCGCGGCGTTTAACCTGGATATCCTTGTCATGCATGGCTTCAATAATCGACGGCATGGCTTGGGCTTCGTCAAAAAGACCCATGGCCAAAACCGCATGTTCACGTACAACCGCCGCCGGGTCCTTTAAAAAAGGCTTAACCTGTGCCACCGTGGCCTGGCCGCCCAGGCGGGCCAACGTGTATACTGCCGCGGCCCGTACAGAGGGATTTTCATCCTTGAGCAATGGCTTGAGTTCCGGCAGTTGGTGTTCATCCCCCCAGGCACGCATGGAAACCAGGGCATTTTCCCTGACGCCGGGATCCTTGTCTTTTAATGCTTCCAAAAGTTTGGGAATCACTGATTTGTCTCCCACACCGCCCAGGGACATCACCGCTTCCCGGCGCTGCAGGGGGTCGGAAGATTTTAACATTTTGGAATATTTGGAGACCATGGCTTTGCGCTGATATTCCCATGAGCGCGGTGTTTTCAGCACCAATGAAGCAACAATGACCACCGCGGCCACGGCCAGAACAATCATGGTGAGCCAAATGATTTTTACCTTCTGACTTGCCATACTTGCCTCCTTCTAAACGAACACCGCCTGTACCCGTTTGCTGACATAATAAAATAAAAGTATAGCACGCTCGGTTTAAACACGCATTAAAAAATTATTTTGTCAAATTAGCAGACTGCTGACCCCCCCCTACAAGAATGGGCCGGGATCGAGCCCATCCGGGTTGTATTTTGCAAGCGTTGAGAAGATCCTTCCTGGCAAAAGGATTTTTTCTTCGAACTCGTGTGGTGTCTCACGCTGTTTGTGCCTTATCAACTATCAATTGATAGGAGAAAGGTGACCGCTGTGTAAGGCCTCTTTGAGGCCCGAAGCGTCCCGTTGGGTCAATAACTATTCCCGTCGGGGCATTTGAGCATTTTTTCCACTTTCGCCTACTTGTCCCGTTGTTGTTGACGGGATCGACGCTCAAATGCTCTGGAGGCTGAGCAACTCAATGCCCAGCCTCCCAGGACCTAACGATCATGCCACAAGCCTTCCATATCCACGTGCTCCCGGACCAGCCGGATGGCATGCTCGATCTTTTCTTTTTCCTCGGGGCTGATTTTAACCAGCAGATCATGAATCTGGGAGGCCACGGTATAAGTGTCCTTGGTACAACTCATCACCGGCACCTTGGAGCGTTGAATCAATTCCAGGATGGGAAGAGGGGGCATGGTTTGGCCGGTTAAAATAATGGCCGCCACCATGCGGGTCTGCTCCGAAATACCCTCCGACATAGCCATGCCTATGGCCGCCAAAATGATATCCTCCCGGTCACCGGGCGTGATGATCAACGATCCTGGTTTGAAATAATCCAGAGCCTGATGCGCAATCATGGCCCCCACCAAAAAATGCTTGACCGACTGTTCCATGGCCTCGGGCAGGATGTCCTCATTGATCAAACGGGCATTGATCTCCTCCACCACCTCTCCGACAGTGGGCGCACTAAGCACTTCATCATAAGGTATCACGCCCAGGACCCTGATCCCCCGGCGTTCGAAGCCCTTGGTCACCAAGTCCTTGATCTGGCCATATTTATGAGCTTTGACTTTGTTGATGATCACACCGGCCAATTTAACGCCTTCATTTTTTAAGAGCTCCGCGTTTAAGGCCACTTCGTCAATAGGCCGGCCCACACCGCCGGGAGCCACCATCACCACCGGGGCTTGCAGAATTTTGGCCACCCGGGCATTGGACAGGTTCAACACAGATCCCACGCCGGCATGGCCCGTGAGGAGGCGTATGCCGCTGTCCAGCGCAACGCCA
>CAYVTN010000168.1:0-6770 GCA_964454395.1 uncultured bacterium
GCTTTAAATTAGCTGATACGCTATTTGACATAATATTATAGTTTATATATTATATTTTGTAAATATGTTTATGAATTAGAATCGCCTGATTTTAGTAGGACTATAAGAAGATTTTATCCTTGAGCATTCCGGATAACAAAAACACTCCTTCACATGATCATTCACCATGCCCACGGCTTGCATAAAGGCATAGCAAATCGTGCTGCCCACAAAGGAAAATCCCCTCTTTTTCAAATCCTTGCTCATGGCATCGGAGATGGATGTTTTGGCTGGAATATCCTGAAGACGTTTAAAATGGTTTTGAACAGGTTGGTACCGGACAAACTGCCAGATATAGCGGTCAAAGCTGGTGAATTCCCGCTGCACTTTTAAAAAGGCCCGGGCATTGGTGACGGCTGATTTTATTTTCAATTGATTGCGGATAAGGCCCGGATTTCCAAGTAGGCGGGCCACCTTGGCGTCGTTAAAACGGGCCACTTTTTGCGGATCAAATCCGGCAAAAGCTTGGCGATAGGCTTCACGTTTTTTCAAGACCGTGATCCACGACAACCCGGCCTGCGCGCCTTCGAGCACCAGCATCTCAAAAAGTTTTTGATCATCATGCACAGGCCTGCCCCACTCAAAGTCATGGTAGGCGGTATACAATTCCCCTATCGCCCAGGGACAACGTTTTTTCTCCATCGCTTTTCCCTTCGCCCGAACGTTCATAATTTGCCTCCACCGTACGCGCGCGGAAAAGCAATGACATCGCGGATATTCTGCATGCCCGTGATAAATTGCACCATGCGCTCAAAGCCCAGGCCAAATCCGGCATGCGGCACGCTGCCAAAGCGGCGCAGGTCAAGGTACCAGGCATAGTCTTCGGGCGTAATGCCGGCTGCTGTCATCCGTTGGCGCAGGAGGCTTTCATTATCCTCGCGTTCGCTGCCGCCAATGATTTCTCCCAGCCTCGGCGCCAACACATCCAGAGCCCGCACGGTTTTGTCATCGTCATTGAGTTTCATGTAAAAGGCTTTGATCTCCTTGGGATAATTGGTCACCATGACGGGCTTTTGATAAACTTTTTCCGTTAAATACTTTTCATGTTCCGACTGCAAGTCCATGCCCCAGTGCACGGGAAATTCAAAAGACTGAGTGGCAGCCTCCAGGCGTTCAATAGCTTCGGTGTAAGTGATGCGCTCAAACGTCCGGGTGGTCAGGGCCTGCAGATGCCCCAGCAGGCCTTGCTCAATCCATTGGTCAAAAAAAGCCATCTCCTGCGGACAGGTTTCCAGCACGTCTTTGATGATCGTTTTCAAAAACGCCTCGGCCACATCCATATCGCCGTGAATGTCGCAAAAGGCCATTTCCGGCTCCACCATCCAGAACTCCGCCAGATGGCGGCTGGTGCCGGAATGCTCGGCGCGAAAGGTGGGACCAAAGGTGTATACTTTGCCCAGGGCCAGAGCCAAACTCTCCGCTTCCAGCTGGCCGCTGACCGTCAGGGCCGCCTTCTGCCGGAAAAACTCTTGCTCATAATCGATCTGTCCTTCCTTTTTCGGCACTTGTTCCAAAGGCAGGGTGGTGACCTGAAATTGCTGGCCCGCGCCTTCGCAATCACTGCCGGTGATAATGGGCGTATGAATGTAAAAGAAGCCGCGTTCATCGAAGAACCGGTGAATAGCCATGCTCAGGGCATGACGCACGCGCATGACCGCGCCCATGGTGTTGGTGCGGCTGCGCAAATGGTTCATTTCCCGTAAAAATTCAAAACTGTGCCGTTTTTTCTGGAGAGGATAGGATTGCGGATCAGCCGCTCCAATAAGTTCAATGGCTTGCGCCCGGCATTCCACGGCTTGCTCCTTGCCTGGTGACGCCACCAACGTGCCGGTCACGGTGACGCTGCTGCCCGTGGTCAACTGAGGCAACAGGTCATGGTAACCTTCCAGGTTCTCATCCATCACCACCTGAAGGTTGGCCAGACAAGACCCGTCATTGAGTGCAAGAAAGCAAAAAGTCTTGCTTTCCCTCTTGGTACGGATCCAGCCGGAGACAGTGACTGTTTTTTCATCCGGTGCAGTGCTGAGCAATTGTTTGATGGAGGTTTGATTCATGAAGGTCCTCTGGTTTGGTTAAAAAGTTGTGGCTATTTTACACCATGATCAGGGCATAAAAAAGAGGATACTGAAACCAAGATGATTCCAGCATCCTCTTTTTTCCCGAAAATATTTCGCCAAAAATCAGGGTTTTCCGGCCCCAAAAGCATAGCCCAAACTGAAGCGGTGGACACTTTCCACCGTGGATTTCAGCACAAAAGCATAATCCAATTTGAGGCCGTCCAAATCAATCCCCGCGCCGGCGGTAAAAGAATCAAATTCATAACCCACCTTATAACCAGCCCTCAAAAACAACATATGATTCCACCCGTATTCCAAACCAAGATGTTCCTTCGGCGTATCATCGTTATACATGAGCACATCACCGATTACCGTCAGGCCATGGTTGGCCGCTAAAGGCAATCGATAAGCCGCTCCCAGCCGCAACAAAGTCGGCATGGGATCGCCGCTGCTTTCATAAACAATGGGCGTGCCCATATTTTGTAAAGCCATTCCGATCCTCAGCCCGGGCAGGTCCTGCAGTTGATACTGGACCCCTATATCAGCGCCAAAGGCCATGGCCTCATATTCCTCCAACAGCCGGGAATAAAAGGCCTTAAAACTCACACCCACGGCCAATGCCGACGTCAGTTGCTGACCGTAACCGACGGTCAGTACATAGTCATTTTGTGACGTCAGTGTTTCCGCGGTTCCATCAAGGTAATTGATGGTCATATCAGCGCCCATCAGATTGATGACACTCAAGGCCAGACCGCCCTGACCAATCCAGTGAACAGGCAATCCAAAATCAAGGTTCAAATTTTTATTGTCAAAGCTGTTCAACGCCATCATGCTGCTGACTTGCATGGTGCTCAAGGCCGCCAAACCGGCGCAATTGTATCCCACGGCCTCCACGTCCCCCGCCAGGGCCGCGCCGGTCTCGCCCATGCCGACCTGCCTGGCTCCAATGGGTTCCCGTAACAGCTCACCGCCGCTCAAAGCCCAGCCGGCGGTTCCCCACAGAATCAAGGATAATGCCATGATCACGCCCCATAATGTTTTCATTTGATATACCCTCCTGCTCTGTTTGGTTGCCATTATTTAATCACCGCCACTCTTACGACCTTGGTCACACTCGGCGTTTTAACCATCACAATATAAATGCCCGAAGGCACCACCTCTCCGTGGGCGCTGCGGCCATCCCAGGTGACCTCATGCATCCCCGGACCATAAGATTGGTTATTGACCAGGTCGGTAATTATTTTGCCTTGCAAGGTGTAGACCTTAATCTCCACCCGTCCCGTGGTCTCACAGTAAAAACTGATGATGGCCGGCTGATCATTGCGGGTGGGGTTGATCTTGTTGTTGTAGGCCTTCACCGGCGTTTCCCGGTCCGTATGGACCACTGACGTAGGCGTGCTGGTGGGAATCAACGTACAAGTTGCTGTTGGCGATGCCGTCGGCGTAGGCGTAGCGGTGGGGGTGATGGTGGCTTCCGGCGTGCCTGTGGTCGGGGTGGGCGTAGGTGTCATGGTCATGGTAGGTGTTGCTGTTGTCGCCGGACCGGTAACATCAATACGCGGCGAATACCCTTGAGCCACAGGATTAGGATCTCCGGTATCAAGATCGCGAGCTCTGATGTAAATCGTCCCCCCCAGATTATAGGTTTCATTGGGAATAGTGCAGATACCATTGATGGTTTGGCTGGTGTTAACGGAAAGCGTCCCGGCGGCCGGCGTCAGTGACGAAAGGCTGCTGTACACATCAAGCGCAAACTGTTTGCTCAAGCTGACAATTTGACCTGGAATCAAGTCGTGGATGATTTCCACCTTCACAGTGAACGTATTGGGATAGGCATCCACCTGTACAGTTTGATTATCAGCTATACGAATACCATTGATCACCAATTCATAGTGGAACGTATTGATTGGAGAAATCTGGAGATAAGCTGCGGTCAAATTTTCGGACCCGTCAATAATGGAGCCGTTGGTCAGGTCGTAAGGCTTTAAAGTTCTCAACCCATCATTGCTACGCAGTTGGCTGCTGAACCAAGCCCGGCCACCGCCCAGAGTGCTGTTAAGGAACGCCCCGGAATTGGGTTCAGCTCCGCTATTGGGATCATCAGAACGCAGTTCAATGGAATTGGTCGGTGCGCTGCTGCCCACAAAGTTGCCGAACAAGTCCACTGCCTGAACCGTCACCGGGAAATAAATACCCTCAACTTGAATATTACCTTCATAAGTAGTTCCGGTTAATCCAGAAACACCGCTATACCAACTATTGGCCGGCAGACCCTGCACGGCCCCGGTGGCCAGGCCGGAATTACCGCTCCCTTCCACGGCGGTCAAGCCTGGTACCAAAATCTGAAGTCCATAATAAGCACCGGGATTAACCGTGATACCGGGCGTCGTCCCGTCAGTGGCTGTCATGGTCGTCGGACTAAAAGTAATGGTTTGCGTTCCCTTGGTATGGAACCTGAAGGTATTGGTGAAGTCGGCATAGCCATTGATGCTGTCCACCGGTTGGTTGGTCGGTGGCGGCGAGTACGGATCAGACGTATCGAGTGTCACATTGAAGGACGGCGTGCCCTTCACAATATTGCCGTAGATGTCGCAGGTATAGGCCCGCAAAACCGAAGCATGAATCCCGGCTGTTTCCGCCGAAGGACTACCGAAGTTGTTAAATACATTTACTGACGCAGGTGGCGGTGTGGAAGGATAAAGCGCTCCCGTGGGATCCACATAAGTACCACCAGCACCCAAATCATCGGGAATACTCATGCCTGTGGTATAGGCCACAACCCGCGCAAAAGAATTATTAAGGACATTGAAATTTTGGGATACACCGGTGCGGCCACCGGCGCCAAAATCGTAAGCCGCAGTCAGAAATTCCCCGCCACCGGTAACCTTTTTGTATACATAAATCCAGGGATAAGAAATACCTTCACTCCACTTGGTGGCATCGAGGGTGCCCAATTTGGTGGGCCACATACTCTTATTGCTGATATCCGTATTGGCGCTTAAATTAACACTGGTATAGGTCCCGAAAGCCGCACCACCGTTGAGTGAGTTGAGGGTGTTGCCGTAACAATCAACGGCTGCAATGGTAACGGCAAAGGGTACGCCGGCCACCGCCGAGCCGCTGCTGAAAGCGGCCTGGCTGGTATTGATGATAAAGTTAAACCTTCTGGTCTTGCTGTCATAAGGTGAAACAATATCCAGATTGGCTGCCGCATGTTTGACGGGCACCGCATTTTTATTGGTGCCAAGAACATAAGTGGTATAGCCGCCTAAATTCACACCGATCTGCTGGCCGGCACTGCCGTTAACCTTGTAGAGCACAAAGCTGTTGTTGGCTTGATACACACCGCCGTTTAAATTGACAGTCAGCGTACCACCGCTGAATTGACCCACCCCCAGGATTTGAGCCGGGAAAGGGTCGCTGCAGGTGATGGTGATGGCTGCATTGGCATCTTGCGCAGGCGTGGTCACGGTGTTCCAATAGTCATCACAGAGATAGAAATCAATTCGGGAAATAGGCACACCAGCCGTCTGTTCAGCCGGTTGCCCTTGCACGGACAACGCCCCAGTTAGATCAATGTCAGGATTAAGCCCATTGTACCGCTCCATGCCCCCTTCTTCCACAATCAGCATTTTGGTAGGCCCATTGTGGCAAACCCTTATGGTAGGCGAATTGTTCTGAGTCGATCCCAGAGATACGGTAATATTATTGTTTTCACCGGGGACCCGGTTGGCTCTGAACACTGTGACCGGTCCATTCCACACGCCGTTGGTAAAAGTAATGGACGTTGGCCCGATGACTTTTAAACTGGAACCATAATCAAGGGTACAGCTCATATCGGCAGTCCCATTAAAAGATGTGGCCAAATGAGTGGCATCGGACCACGCGGTAATGGACACATTGACCGGCACACCGGCCACCCAATCCGTCGGCCATGCACCACCACTGACCAGTTCCATGTCAAAGTGGTCCACGCTGAAGGAGCTGATGGTATAGGGCGTCACATAGGTATTGACGCCGAGCGATGGATTGTCAATGGTAATCGAGTAGTCAGAACCCGCATTAAAGGTTACATCCAAGTGACGGACACCGCTCAGCAAAGAATAGGTTTGGTTATGGATAGTGGAGGTATTGGGCAAGGTGGTGGTGGTGAAATTGTCATTGCCATCAGTTCTGATATTCCAATACAAGTCCGTGGCGTAAATGGTGACGGAGAAAGGATTCCCTTGCTGCTGGGTCAAGGGTGTACCCTTGTATCCTGTCCCCGCAAAATAGGTATTGCCGCTTGAATCCGCGCCCGGGCGATAACTGAGACCGGGTACAATGGCAAACATGGTTCGATAAGTGTTGGGATTGACGATTATATTGGCTGTTTGGCCGTTATGGCCGGTGTGGCTGGACGGCGTATCAGTGGCAATATCGGAGACAAACAAAGATGTTGTCGAGGGGGTGGTGGTCGCCCGGTAAATCCTGGCACTCAAATTAGCGACGCCGGAAGTAAAGGCAGCTCCAGGCACTCGCCAATTAGCGGTGGATGAGTTTGAGGTATAATTGGAAGTGGCCCCGTTGATCTGGATGACGCTCTGAGTCGGCCCAAAATAATCCAGATTAGGGCAGGTCACGTAAACATCGCTGCTGTAACTTTGAACGTCATTTTCATATTGGTCTTTGGCT
>CAYVTN010000169.1:0-1307 GCA_964454395.1 uncultured bacterium
CGTCGGGGCCACCACAGCCGCTGGAGGGATTTTCGCAAAGCCGGGCCTTGCGCGGCCTTAAAATCAGTTATGGCCTAACGTCGGCCGCGGCGCTGCGGCGGGATAATCCTGATAACATTATGGTGAAAGACACATCATGGACAGGGTTTCTAGCCCAAGCATTGGCTTTGAGCCAGCCGGACAATGAATTTTATCTAACACCCGGCTTGAGGACATGGCTGACCGGGGACGCCTTGAGTCAGGATCAACCATTGGCCTCCGCTGCTTTTTGGGCCAGGCAACTGCTGCTCTTGAGCCTGGAGCACAACACCTGGCTGCATGAACGCACCTTGCTTCGCCAGGCGGACCGGGGCAGCAAAGGTTATGACCGTTTCAGTCAAGCCTTGCTTTATCAGCCCCAGGAACAGAAATCCGATTATGGGTATCACAAGCCTCACTCTTACAAGATTTGGATAAGCGAACATCACCAAACCAGGACCATCACCGTGGTGAATATTCTGCGTTTGATCGATAGCTTGTGGTACTGGTCTGGCGGCGCCACTGCCGTCAGCATGGATCCCAGTGAAGCCCATCAGTTGCTGGAACAAGCCCGTGCGTCCAGGCGCTATATGGCCGAACCCCGGGGGACCCAAGCGCTGCTCCAAACCCTTAAAGACGAAAAGGGACTTATGGGCGCGATTTTGAGGGACTATGAGCCTACGGAAGCTGCTGAGCTAATTAATGCCGAAGTACTGCAGACCTTCATTACCCTGCAGCAGCAAGGTCCGACCTTGATGAAGGCCAAGCGGGTCAAGCCGGTTGATGAGGTGAAGACCATTTATGCGGTCTCTATTGATGCATCGCTCAAAAGCCGGCTTGAACAAAAATTGACGCAACTGGACCAAGCTCATTTGCGTGCCGACTTACAGCCCATGACAGGCTTTTTGCGGCAGGTGGTGGAGGCCATGACTAGTGATGGCCGGGCCGGACAGATTCAACCGCTGGCCTTGAACGACCGCCAGCTTGCTATTCTGGCCGGACTGCTTGATGAGTTGGGTCTTAGCCAGAAGGCCGGGGTGGTGGATGCCGGCAGGGACATGGATGGCACGGTGGTTGTGGCGGCATTTGCAGGAAAACAAGAGGTGACCTTGGGCCATGCTCAACACCAGGCGGCTTTTCCCATGCCTGTGATAGGCGATGCCTTTGTTAAGGACGAGATTACGAGAATGAGAGACCGACCGGCACAAGTGTGCGCTCTAAATACCATCAAGGGAATCGACAATGCACAACTTGAGAGCTTGCCCTATGACCAGATGGTTCTTCCGGAA
>CAYVTN010000169.1:1317-6747 GCA_964454395.1 uncultured bacterium
TTGGAGCCGGTCAACGTTATGGGGCCGCGTGGGTTTTGCCCTGGGCATGATCATCCATCATCTGGTGCTGAAGCTGCCTGTTTCCAAATCATTGCGCATAAGTTGGATGGGATGGCTGGATGCACATCTGGCCCAACGGAGCAATCCCAGCGCCTATTTGTCCGGGGTTTTTGGGGCCATGGCGCAAACGCCCCTTATACGGAACCTGCGCCAACAGGGCCTGCCAATGGAGAGCCTGCCCCTGTGGCAGGAATTGAAGGCCCCCAACAGTAATACCTACCGGGCCTTTCACCGGATGAGTATCCAGCCTGACAACATGGCCTTGCAGGAAGCTTTTGTGCATGGTCTGTTCCGCCTGGCCCGTTATACAGCCGACGAAGCCATCGCTCAGGAGGAGGCGCTCAAAGGCTGGCAAGCCAGGGACGTGGAACGCCTGCAAGTGGTGTTGCTGGGATTGTTGCTGGAACAGATGCCCAGTCTCGCCAGCCAGCCGGACTTTGCCCATCCTGAGCAACGCCGTTTCGGAAAAGCACCCGCTGCAATGGACATCACTCCGAAGGACTTTGACTTGCCGTTGCCGGCCGTGGTGATTCCCCGCGAATCCTTGCAACGGCGGGGCCTGCCCGGAGAGCGGGGTTGGCTGGGTCAATTATCCGTGTGGCTTCAGAACATCGGCTTTGCCGTGAACCAGGATGACATCAACCGCCTCATCCCCCGCGTCCGCCAGCTCAGCTTGTCGGGAGCCGCATAGGGATTATTAGGTATGGTGTTGACGCCTACGGGATAGTTGTAACCCTTGCGTCCTTCAGTTGACCTGATTAAATTTTTTAAAACTGATGGCAGGCGCCGCCGGCTCCAATAGTTTTGGCGTGCCGGCACATCCTGCCAGGATCATTAAGACGGCGATCGTACTCAATGGGAAAAGTAAAAAACGTTGCCCCATCAGGACGGCCTCCTTGGATTTTCCTGGTGCCTGCCACCGGCTTGGTGTTTTTTTGTTGTTCACATGGTTTTGTTAAAGGCGTTCATGAATTGTTTGACTTCTTTGTCCATGTCCGCCATATAGGGCAAAAAGACCGAGGTTTGAATGCAAATCATCTGATGATTGACAATGGTCCAATTGATCCATTTTTGGCCGAAAGCCTTTTTTCTGGCTTCGTCCATATAAGCATTCAATTTAAGGGTACCCCACAGTTGGTTTCCAACTTTGGTATAGGTCACGGATTCCATGGCTGTAGTTAAGGTTAAGGATCTTTGGGTGAAATCGTAAAAAAGATGGAGAAATTTTAAAAGAGGAGAAAAATTTTCCGGATATAAAGTGTCAAAAGCCTGACGCACGATTTTATCATCTTTCGGATTTGTGTCTTGGAAAACATGACGCTGAATAATTGAGATCATGGCTTTTTCAGCAGGCTCATTCTTGGCGGCACCATCGTTCTTAATGATAATCACAGCCTTCAACCCGGGAACCCAAGTTCTTGTAAAGCCTACATACTTTGCTGGAATGGTTTTTTGGTCAACCACTTTTTCAGGGGGGATCTCCTGCACTATTTTCACTTCCGTTGTTCTCGGCGGATCAACATTAAGTTGCCAGTCTTTGGGAATAGGCTGGAAAGAACCTCCGGCAACAGAGAGCACGGAAATATTTTTTTTACCTAGTTGCGCTTCCCAATGATAGGCCGATGCGTACTGAAAAAGGTTAAAGGCCACGGTGCCCAAAAACAGAACCTAAAAAAACGGTTTGAAGGAACGCCAGGGTGTTTTTGGCCACAGCTTTTCTCCCTTGACCGAGCGCAGATAAAAATCATAGTTTCCAAACAGGCCGGCATAGGTAGCCACAAGCACGTAAGCCATACCGGATTCGAATGTCCAATAAAAAATAATTTCCAGCCAAAAAATGGCTAAAAATATCAAGATCATTTTTGCATACAAGCCGGAGAAAAAATACCACCAGGCGTTAAATATAGCAGCAAACCAGTTCCAGGTAATTTCAAAGCCTTGGTTAAATCTGGAAAACAGCGATTGGAAACGGGGAGGGAGCTTGTCCATGCTGGCCAGGGTATGGAGTTGGTGAAATTCATTAATAAACGTCAGCGCCTTGGCTTCCTCGATTTTTTCAATAACAAACATTTTATTTTGTTCGATGTACTCCGTGATCCGGTCAGTCTCCCAACCACTTGCTTGATGAAGCTTTTCCAAAACCTCGTTCCAATTGGATCGCTGCGGCTGGGCATAAACATAACAGTGACGCAGGGCCATGTGCTGTTTTCCTTTCCTGAAGAGGATACCCTTAAAGTACGGGTCAGAAATGATAGGGTCATTATAATGAGCTGATTTGCGTGCGTCAACCAGCGTCGAGGAGGATGCCGGTTGGCAGATGGTTCCTTAGGGATCAGTCCCAGCGTTCATAGCGAACCAGCTGATCCAGGGGTTGCCGTGATTTGGGCCGGGCGGCATCCGCCGCATAGCCAAGGGGCGTGAAGGCAATGGGTTCCACATCCGCCGGCAAATGAAAAAGGTCACGGCTTGCCTGGGGGTTAAAAGCTGCAATCCAGCACGTTCCCAGGCCGGCATCAGCCGCCGCCAGGGTAAGATGGTCCATCACAATGGCGGCGTCCACGTCGGCGTAGTTTTTTTGGTCAAAGGATCTCACCCAGGCCTGGCTTGGCAAGGCGCATACGCCAATGAGCAAAGGGGCCTGAGTAAACCAGGGTCGGGGATAGAGCTTTAATAATTCTTCCTGCTTGCCGGAGGTGTGAACCACCAACAATTGAAAGGGCTGGCGGTTCGCTGCGGTTGGCGCCAGTCGGGCCGCTTCCAGCACTTGGTGCAAAAGCGCTTCGGGTACAGGCTGGGACTGATAAGCCCGCACGCTGTAACGGGTTCGGGCAAGGGTTAAGAAATCCATGACCAGGCCTCCTATCATTCATCTTGCCAGTATTTTATGGCTTTTTGAGAAGGGTGAAAAGACTTATTTAATCAGGGCTACTTTGCATCGGCCCGCTTCCCGGCCGTGCTGGGTTAAGCGAACCAAATAAAGACCAGCGGCCACCTGGTTGCAAGTCCAGGTGACCGTGATCTGAGCAGACGAGGAAGCCGGCACCACCATGGTGCTTATTCTTTCGCCGGCCATATTGTATATGGACAAGACGGCTTCAGCTTGAGGGTCGCGCAGCAGATGGAAAAAGACCAGGCCTTTGGCAGGATTGGGATACGCCAAAAGAGTCCGGCCGGTTGCCACCGCCGGGCCGGGTGTTGTGGCGGGTGTAATCGTTTGGCTTGGCGTAACCGTGACGGAGCAGGTTGGGGTTACGGTGGCCATGATGGCCTTTGATGTGGGACTGGCCGTGGGGCTGAGGGTTGGCGTTGGCGACGGCGTAAGAGAAGGTCTGGGGGTAAAGCTGGATGTTGGCGACGGCGTAAAAGAGGGACTGGGCGTCAAAGTGGCCGTGGCCAGGGCATTCTGGGGTGAAATGGTCAGCGTGCCGTCCCCCAGCAACACCATGCCGTAATACCAGGAGATGGTGGAGTCACTCACCGTGACGGACAGGATATACTGCCACCAATCCTTGAAAGCTTCGCCAAAGCTCTTATGATCTCCCAACGGTGCCATATAAAAATGGGTAGACAGCATGCCGCCTGTCTTGGTGCTGCCGCAGGCCACCAAGCCATAATCAGCAGTGGTGATATAACAACTGCCCATGTTGTTGCTATAGGTATAATCGCAATTGGAGCAAGCGTAGAGATTGTAAAACCAGATTTTGGGATTGTCGCCCGGGATGGATGAATTGTAATAAGAGCCATTTTCAAACGCATGCCGGCTGGCTGAGGAATGGGCACAGAGGTACATGAATTCATAGCCTGCGGCCAACTTGGCGCGGTAAGTGGTGGTGGTGAAATCAGGGTTGCCGATGGCTTCATAATTCGTATAAGCCAGGCCCAAGGTGTTGGCCCAGGTCAAAGGCCAGCCGTTGTCATGGGGGGGACTGGTGTAGATCATGGCGCAGGCGCGCCGGGGCAGGGTTTTGGCTTGCGTACGATAGGCATGGTTCTTTGCAAAATAATTTTTAACCAAGTCTTCCACGGTGCCCATGGCCGGCAAATTGGAGGCCACCACCCGGGACACCCAGATCTGAGGACGGCTGTCGCCGGATACCGTGTCGAACTTGCCGTCGCTGTTGCTGTCAGTCCAGGTGCTGTTGAGATTCATATAATACAGATCACAGGCAAAGGTGACGGCGGCGCCGTAAAAATCGTTGGCATGATAATAAAGGGCAATGGGCAAATCGCCTACCAGCATGGCGCCGGCCAGGCCATGGGGTTGCTGGCTGATAAGATAATTTTTCAATTGCACGGGCGTGGAGCCGGCCAGGGTCCAGGCCGTGATGGTGACGCTGTATCCTTCCGCCACCAAGTCCTGCCGGTATTGATTTAATTCATCCTGGATCAAAGGCGCCAGGGTGTCATTGACCACCACGGCCACCAAAGGTCCGGCGCCGTGGGCCGGCAGATAGAGGGCCATGCCCGCCAGTAGCCACCAGCACGCCAGGTGTCTTCTCATGGCGCAGCCTTAAGGGTTTGCAAGGCTTTGGTGACCGTGGTGACATAGCTCTGCCATTGGTATTGAATCAGAGGATCCTGCGGCTTGCGGGCCTGCAAAACCTCCAGATAGGCTTCCAAGGCCGGCACGGCCTTGGGATCACCGATAGCCTCCAGGGCCTTTACCATTTCATCTTTGTAATGGGGATCATCGGTCGCTTTAAATTCTTGCAGTAAAAAGGGCAGGGCTTGTGGTGCCTTCAAGGCGGTCAGGGTTTGCAGAATGGAAATTTGAATGGAAAGACCGTACCCGTCGCCGCGCTTGGCGTTTTCATGGTAAGCCTTGATCAAGGCCTGCACCTGGGAGACGTCTTTTATATCACGCGCGTGTTTGATTTTGGCCAGGGTCACTCTGGGATCAGCCAAGGAAAAGGCGGACGCATGGACAAAGAGACGCGGCGACTCCTCGGGAATGGCTTTGGATTTTTTTTCTGAAGCCACAACGGCTGTGGCCATCAATCCTGCAAGCAGGACGAGGCTAAGGCTGCGGGTTAGGGATATCATTACCAACCTCTGGGGAAGAATGAACGACCCGGTTTTGGCAGATTCACCCAAGCCGGGTCAATGAAAGGATAGCTATAAAGTCTACCAATCCTTGCGCCAAAAATCAAGTGAGAGCAGGTATAAAAGGGGCCAGGGCCTTCAGACGTGATTGGAAACGGCTTAATTCTTTGGAAATGGCGACGATAATAGCTTTGACAGCATTAACTTTAATCCATGAGGAGGTACGAATTAATGCCGTCCGGAATGACAAGACCGGTCATTCCAAAGGCAACAGCAGAGGAACCTTTCGGCAAACCCGAAAGAAGAAGGAGGTTGATAATGCCGGTG
>CAYVTN010000170.1:0-6732 GCA_964454395.1 uncultured bacterium
CTGGGCACCGGCACCAGGCGGGGAAACTGGTCCCTGAAACTCCGCAACCGGTTGGCCAAGGTTAAAAAGTCATCCAGTTTTTGCTGCCGCGCTTCATCGCTCTGGGGCGTGCTTTCAGCGCGCATGCGTTCGCGGTCTATCTCGGGCGTGATGATCTGGTGACCGAGGCGTTCATAAATATCCAATGGCCGGGCGCGCAAAAATCCGGGCTGGTCCTGATGCTCTGCTGTCCAATGGATAAAGGCGCGCAAAATTTGCTCCTGCACATGCGCTTCCGTGGGATTGGCTTGCTGTATAAATTCCAGACGGTTATGAATAAAGTCCTGGAAGCGTTGCCATTGTTCCAGCGAACGCCGCCCCTGCCTTTCAATGCGTGTCCTGGCTTCCTGCTGGGCATGGTAATGGCTGATCAATTCATGTAACAGGTCTCCATAGAGCCGTCCCCAAAGATCAGCCGGGCTGATGGTGAGGTATTCGGGATCGTCTTGATGCCGTTCGATCCACTGGTCATAGCGAAACCGGGTCTCCTGTTCCAACACCTGTGAACTGGGCAGGGGATGCCGCTCATCCACCGGCTGAGCCGCTTCACGCCGCGTCTGCTCTTCGCGTTCGGCCTCCGGCCGATGGGAAATGATCGTGATGAATTCCATGAATTCCCGGTGCTTACGCTCCACCGGAGATTCGGCCGGAGCCGAAGGAGGAGCCGGGTGCAGGCGTGCCTCCTGTTCGGCGATTTCCCGTTCCGTGCGTTCGTCCCACCATTGCATGAATTGAGTCCGCATGGACTCGCTGGGCAGGTTTTCATATAAACGGCGGCGGTAAAAACGGCCCATGGTGCCCAGCATCTGATCACGGCGGGTATTGGCAAGCGCTGCCAGCAGGTTAAACACATGGGTGGCTTCCGCATCCGTGATGGCCCAGTCGAACACGCCGTAGGAGAGCAATTCCCTGATTTGATCCCTCAGGGTCTGCGTGCTTTCGCCTGCGACCAGCATGACCGCCAATTCCAGGCGCAGTTCATCGGGTATATTGGAGCGCAGCCTGCCCACATTAATGCGCTGCAAGGCAATGATGCGGTCCTCATTGCTCATGCGGCGCAGGATGGCCATGGCCTGCCGGGCGTCGTCGTCAGTGATCACCCAGTCAAACAGGCCGTACGATAAAAGGCTGTCAATTCGTTCAATGTCGTCGTCCAGATCCGGGGTCCGGGCGATATGGACGGGTGTGCTTGACACCGGGGCTGTTTGTCCCGCCGGGGGCAGGGCTGTTTCCCGGCTGCCGCCGTGCTGCTGCACCACATGGACCATCTCATGCGCCAGCAGTTTCAAGCCTTCCTCCTGCCGGGGAGCATAAGCTCCGGAGCCGAAGACAATATGATGCCCGTGAGTAAAAGCCTTTGCCCCGTACCTGCGCGCCAGCCTCTGGGCCTTGGCGTCCGTGTGCAGTCTGACGCGGCTGAAATGATGGCTCAACCTATTTTCAAAAAATGAGCGCAGCTCAAAGCTAAGCCCCATGCCTTGTTCCGGCAATTCCTCTTCCAATTCCTCCCCCTCCGGCAGGGCATCCATTGGCAGGGCAGGCTTGGCTTTGGGCTTTGGGGTTGGTTGCGGCTGTGGTTTGGCAGAAGTCTCGATGGGTTTGACGGCAACGGTTGTTTTAGGGAGGCGGTCAAGGGCAACGATTTTTTCAGCCACCTGATCGGCTTCAAGTTCACTGCGGTCCTGGGGCCTGCTGATCATGGATTTCATCTGCGTGCCCAGACAGCGCGGACAACCGCCATCACAGGCGCAAGCCTCCGGAGGCAAGCTCTGCATCAGGGACAGGGCCGAAGCCATGGGCTTGGGCTGCGTCTTGGCCGCAAGCCGGCCGGGTCTCTTCTCATTGCCCTTAACCTGGCCGGCCCGGGCCTGCATGGTTAGCCTTTTCCGGTCTTGGGTTTGCGGTTCTTTTTGGTCTTCCCTTTGGCTTTGGCTTGTTTGACCTGAATGCTCTGTTGCTTTGGTTCCGCCCCAGCGGTCTCGCCGGTGGTTTTGATTTTAACATCCGGTGCCGGCGTGACCCGCTCAGGCAGCGTAATGTCAAACTGCTCCACCTTGCCTGAGCAGAAGCGTACGGCTTTTATGGAGTTATACAGTACGGTGCCCGAGGCATCCTTGACGTTCAGATACAGATCGGGTTTGCACTCAATAAGATCGCGGAATTTTTCCGTGCGGTAGGTTAGCACGAATTCACCTTTGTCATCCGTGGTGGCCGTGCCCAAGCGGTCGTCAAAGAGGAGGTCTTTGTCATAGACATCGACCGTGAGCTTGGCCGCAGGCCGGCCTTTGGCATCGCGCACCCGTCCCACCACTTTCCATTCATCAGGATTGAGGATGACGTCCTCCTCCCCTTCCGGCGGTGTGGGCCTGCATACGTCCTTGAGCGTAATCTCGCGGTAAGCCATCTGCCCTGCGGCCAGGGGCAGGGCTGTTGTATCCAGGTAAAGCCGTTTCTGGGTTTTGTCCGTTACCAGCAGATAAGCCAAAGGCGCGGTGCCGTCCGCCGACAACGCGGGCGCATCAAAACTGAGACTGAAAAAGCCTTGCTTGTCCGTGCAGGTATAGCCGTAGGCCCTCAGCCATTTGCCCTTTTGGTCGGCCAGGGCCACGGTCAGGTCCGCCAGGGGCTGCTGGTTCTGATCGAGCACGCGGCCCCGGATCAGCACCTGGGTGGGCGCTGCTTCCTGCACCGGCAGATCCAGCTTCTGCCGTTCGCTTTGCAGCACGGTTTTGCGGCCGGCCTCAAAAGCCAGCCGGTTGGTCAAAGTCTTGACGCGGGGATGGTTTTCCCCCAGTTCGGCCGCCAGTCTGGTTTTTTCCCGTGTCAGCGCATCGGTCTTGGCGGACTGCAATAGCTTGGCCTGGTCCAGCCCGAGCTTGCGCACGCCGTCGCTTATGGTGATGACCTGGTCAATATCGGATACCGTATCTTCTGGCGTCAGGTTGGTCTTGCTGCTGGTGCTCATGGCTAACCTCCGGTTTGTATGATGGAAGACACAAGTTACTTCCTGTAAATAATATTTTTTCTTTATCTATGTCAAAAGCGCCTGCCCTGGAGACAGACACAGCTTCTAACTCTTAATCTGCATCAGTTTATACCTCTGCAGCAACCGCAGGGTCAGATCGCGGCAGCGGCTGTCAAAGATCACGGCATTGCCGAATTTGAGGTTGTATTTTTTCGGTCCCAAAGCCAGCAGGCAATTGGTGGCCTGGTTGCCCATGGTGCTGTTCATCATGGCCATGGAGAAAAGTGAGTACCCCTTCTGCGGTATGCCCTGGGTCAGGCCGTCCTGGAAACGGTTGTTGGTGGCACGCACGCTAAAGGCGGCCAGCATGGTGTTGTTGCCTGCAATGTCCATTTCGGCAATGGCGCCTTTAGCGCTAAATTTAAGCACCGAGGCAATTTCCGACTGGTTGTTGCCAAAGGAAATATCATCGAGCGAGATCAGGGTCTGCGAACTGAGCAGCACGCTCACGGCCGGACCGCGCAAGTCCAAGGTGGTGCGGTTGTCGTCAAACAGGATCTGACCGCTGGGCAGGTAAAACAAGGAGGCCAGATTGAAGCCCGAATAATCCACGGCCTCGGTCATGCTGGTGCCGCTCACATCGGGCGTGTTGCCGGCGTTGACATCTTCTTTTGTATACAGGTCCTGCTGCTTGTTGGTCACGGTCATGTGACCCAGTTGGGCAAAAGATTGCAGCAGCAGCAAAGGAAAGATATCCTTGGCAATGCCCAGATTAAGAATGATGACCGTGGCCCCCATCAGGGCGACGGCATCATAATCGAATTTCTGCAGAGCGGAGAGCACATTGACCGTGCCCTGACTGGTAAAGTGATTGTTGGCCACTGAGACCGGTCCCATGGCCATGAGCACCAGCGCCTGGCCCAAAGGCTGCACCACCACATTATCATGGATTTTGGCTGCAGGCACGCTGTCCTGGAACATGATGGGCTGATCGCCCGTGAACAAGCCGGCCAGATCATCCATGATTTTGGCCAGACTCAGGCGGATCACCACCCCGCCACGCCAGCCCTTGGCCGCGCCTGCGTCCACCAGGGAGCTGCGGGGAGCATTGTCCACGATGCGGTTGTCGCAAATCTCGATTTTCTCGGCATTGCCCATCCAGATGCCGCAGACAGCCTGCAGGTGGCTCAGACCGTTTTTTTCAATTACATTATCCTTAATGCTGATGTTTTCCCCATCGGAGAGAATGATGCCGCCAAAGGCCATGTCCGTGGCCACATTGGCCGTGCCGGCGCCGATGGCCGGATCGGCTTGGGGCAGCTGGCGGCAGCATTGGGTGATGTGGTTGGCCGCGACCTCCATAGACATGACACCCATAAGGAGTCCCAGCTTTTCCAAATTGAAAAAGGTGACCGTGCTGATGCCGCTTAAGCCCATTTGTTCAATCCGATTGTCGGTAATGAACAGCTCATAGACGAAGCTGTTCAGCTTCTGGCGGAACATCTTGAGGGTCTCTTCGTCCATGGTATCCAGGTAAGCAGGATTGTGCCCCATGCCCTGGGCCGAAGGCAAATGGCCCAGACTGATGCCATGGCCCGCACCGCCGATGATACAATTGCGCCGGATATAAATCTGCTTCGAGGTGGAGCCCACCTGAATGCCACCGGCCGCACTGTATTGATGGGCCATATTGATCACCATGGTCAGACCGTAAATATAATCCACGAAGCCCAGCACGACCATGTTGGCTGTATACAACTCATTGGGATCAGTACATTCATTGATAAAGCCACCGGGCGTCGACGGCGTGCCATTGTCCGTGGGCGCCGGTTGCTCCGGTGGCGGCACCACGGTGATGGTGTTCTCCACCACGCAGCTGTCCCCGGCCAGGATAAACACCACCGGGCCCGCGGCTTTCAAATCGGGCACAGCCAAAAAGTTGTCGCTGATCTCGATCTTGCGGCCACCTTCAATCTCCAGGGCATGGTCAAGGCCCACGATATGGTTCGCCCTGATCTTAATACGCTCCAGCGGCTGCTCTCCTTTGCCGCTGTCGCTGAGGCGCACGGCCGTGGCGCTCAGGGAGATAATGGTGAGATGATCGATTTCAACATTCTGGCAGTCGACAAGATCAAAATTGGGCACGCCTTCCTTATCCGGCAGGCAGGTGACGACGGTATGGCGGCCGCAGCCCGTGATGCGCAGCTTGTGGCGCTGATTAATCTTGGCGTGAATGCGGTGCACGCCGGGCAGCAGGCATAATTGCCCGCCGTCATCAGGCAGCTGGCGCAGGGCTTCATTGAAATCATTAAAATCTCCCTGCGACTGCTCGCCGTCGCCGATGGTGTAGGTGCAGCAGATTCTCTGATTGGTCAGGGGCTTGAAGACGCGGCGGCAGTCATCAATTTCCCCGGCTTCATCGCTTGCGCCCAGGGATGCATTCCAATGGATAATGGCCAGCGGTGCGCGGCGCCGCACCGGACCTTGCGGGATCTGATCTTCCAGCAAGGGATCAGCGCTCGCCTTCTGGCCGGCGCGCACGGTGAACTGCCAGTAATCGCCGGGCCGGTAGGTGCTGCTGCTTTCGCTGTCAAAGCCCAAGCGGATACCGTCCTGCAATTCCTTTTCCAGGGTGGTGCCGCTTGGTTTTTTGTAGTCTTCTATCAGCTCCAGGCCGTCCCACAAGCGGAAAAAAACATTGGTCTCCGAAGGCGCGCGCAAAGTGTAAAACTCCTGTCCCAGTTCAAGCACATTGCCGTTTACCACGGCATTGACCCCGTAAATAACTTCCCAGTGGCCGGCCGTCTCATTGTACTCCACGATCTCCAGGTAAAATTGTTTGCGCAACAAAGAGGTGATGGCCGTCATGTTGGCCGTGATGGTAATGGTCTTGCTCAGAGGATCAGTGGCATCATAATCGCCGCGGCCCACCAACCCGCCGTTTAAGGAGGACCATTTGAAGCGCATGCCCGAGGCAGGCGAATCGAGGTGGGCAATCTCAAAGCGGTACAGGTTGTGCTCAAAACCGGTATAGCCTTCTGCCATAACCACCGGGCATTCATCGCCGCTGGTAGCCGACGGGGTCAGGGTGACTTCCAATTTCCCCAGGCCGCTGGTATCGTCTTTAAGCTTATCGGCCAGATTCCAGCAAAAGTCGCCGTCGTTGAGACGGAAAAGTTTGAAAGCCGCGGCCGTGGTCAAACGTTCGGTGGTATCGGGCCCGCCCAAAGCCGGCTCAATCAGTTGGTCCGGCAGTTGAAACCCATTGATGGCTTCCTGCCACACTTCCAGCACCACGGCGTCGCGGGTCACCCCGGCGACAATGGAGGAGGCATCGCCGCTGCTGCTGTCCAGATAATCGGCGCTCCGTGTCTGCGGACCATCGCCATCCAGATAAACCAGACGGCCGTCGAGCCAGCAATGACCAGGGTCCACCTGCAGCTGGACCTCACCTGTGCTCGCATCAGCCTGCTCCACCTTGAACCCGTCCGGCTCGGCGGCAGGCACGGCCGCCACCTGGCTGCCGATGATGTCCTGGCCTGCGGTCAGATGCCATTGGTCGGTCAACTGCACCCGGTCGTTCCAGTCGCTGTCAAGCAGGACCTTGCCCTGCTGGTGCAGCACGTCATTGTAATTGCGGTCCGGCTTGAGCGTCCATTTTGAAAAGTCACCCTTCATGGCTTTTCTCCTTCACCAAAAGATTTTGGTCCTTGTTAAGCTAAACCGGC
>CAYVTN010000171.1:0-6621 GCA_964454395.1 uncultured bacterium
CCATAATGCCAACCGGCTGCTCCATTTGGCAAAACGGGAAACGGCTGCTGGACAAGGCCTTAACCTAACCATTAAAAACATTTCGGCACAAGAACAAAGACGTTTTGTTGGTGCTTTACAAACTTTGGTCGAGGACACTCGCGTTTTGATAAGGCGTGCTATTCCGTTTGTCCATCAGGATCAGCTGCAACTGATGATGCTTCTAGGAGATAAGGAGATGATATGGGCTAAGAGAGATGCCCAGAACCACAGATGGTCCTTCCATCGGGTATTGGCCGCCACTGCCGACAAGATAACCTCATTGGATTATGACGGTAACGGGCGTTTTTATGTGTCAGGAGAAAACGCGGGAAAGCCTGAGACAATAGCGTTGGAATTGAACCCCAACGACTTTTCTTGGCAGGTGAAGGGCGACGATAGATTGGCGGAAGTGTTGGGGGAAAAAATCCCTATGATAGATAAATTTGTCCCGGTTGCTGGAATTGAATTTTATGCAGATGAAAATGGTCAACGCTTTGCCAGAGTCAACCATAAAAAAGATGATAACACTCACGGCGCCTTGTGGCAGGAAGGCTCTGATGGCGTGTGGTCTGGTGCTCAAGGGGAACATCAATGGGGTAGTCCGCTAAAAAGTGAGGAAAAGCGGATAGATATTGGTGCGAAACCCAGGATATTTTACATCACAATTGATAATAAACTCCAGATATTAGGGATCGATGATCAAAATATCTGGAAAGTCAATGGATTAAGCGGAGAGAATCAAAATCAAATCCAGCAAGCCTTCGGCTCAAATTATCAATTGAACAAGCTTTTTGTTTTTGCCACACCGCAAGGGCCCATGATGGGACTTATCGCTCAAGTTGGGGATAAGCAGCAGCTTGCCTGTTTTGATCTTAGTGCCCAAGATAATGGGGTGTTATGCTCCTATGTCAGTGATAGTCCTCTGGCCAAAGCCTTGCAGGAGGAATGGATTGATCACGGCCATACGATAGATGATGTGGTGCCTATCACATTGGATCCGCAGCAAGGCAGGGAAGCGCTGTTGGTTTTTGGTAAAGAAAAGTCAGCGGGTGAACGCAAAACAAACCTTTATTCTTTTGAGGAAAATCGGGTTATAGGGGCTCCGGTAGCAACAGAGCCTTTAGAGGCCGAACTGGCATCCAAAGAGGCGCTCTTGGCTTTTTATAAGCAAGTGCGCGAAGATAAACAAACAATACAAGCGGTTTCGCCGAAGCAGACCGTCGTGACAGCTCCAGCTCAAGCCTGGGACGCGGAAAAACTGGGAGCTGCCATAGAATTTTTTGAAAATTACTTCAACCCGCGTGGAGAGGATCAGCAAGATCAAATGAAGGCCCTGGATTTGATTGCCACGATCAGGGGAATTGAAGGAATTGAACTGGAAGGCAAACCGGCGGTTGAAAAAATATGGGATGTGTTATGGGATAAACTGCGCTCGGCAAAATCGGCAACGCCGGAAATGATAGAGGCGCTTCAGCAAGCTTATACTACTTTTTTAAAAAATAATCTTACGCCATCTTTGATTTCAAGCCACTACACTGATTTGTGTGGGTTTGTTGGCAGAGACTCTGTTGGGCAAATCGCCAAGATCAAGCTTCTTGGCGATTTGGGAGCTATGGATCTGGGAACAGCAGTGAAGCTATCAAGAATCCTTAAAGGTTTAACAGGCGAGTCAGGCATATCGCTCGCGCTTCCTAATTATCAAATCGCCGAAGATGCCTATGTGAAGTTCATGTTGAATCATCCTCCCCATGACATCGGTCAATTTATCCGAGAAGAATTCGAATTTATTAAATCAAAGGACGCCAGAAAATCCGAAAATACACATCGTGTCAATGCATTTTGGCGAATAGTGAACGGGTGGGCTTTGGCTAACAATTTGTCTGACCAAAATTTGGCCAAAGACTTGTTGACGTTTAATGCGCCTCTGAAGACTAAGGATCCGGTTCGTTACTTCATTAATACCTATGGGTTGTTGAAGCTTCTTGAAGGCACGGAGTTAATTAATCTGATGAATAATTTATTGCCCGATTTTTCGCAACCATCAATACAAAATAAAGACGCGGCGCGTGTGGCCCGAGCTTTAAGCCAACTGCAATTCAGTGGGATACCCGGGGATGAAGCTGCAAAACGACGTATGCTGGACTCTGCGGTCTTTCCGTTTTTTGCAAATAACATGGCCGCCCACCCCGACATGCCCAAGTACTACGCGCAGTTTCTGAAAAATAATCCGCCGGAGAACGGCGATGGATTCTTAATCGAGATCATGGATCGGGCGGAAGGAAGCGATGCCCCCAATGCTTTTTTTGAACTCTTAAGTTTGTTTATTAGCCAATATGATTGGCGTCCATATGAGGATAGCCCTAGTGTATTTATGAGATTATTCCAGATAATTAGAAAGGTTTCGGATGATAACCCGAAATTACAACACCAAGTCGTTGAAGCAGTGACGCATTTGATTCAATCATTCGATTATGCTTCGCAGACTGCCATCCTTGAAACTACTGAGCAAGACCACCAGCATGAGACGCCACTCCAGGCACTGGTAAGGCTGAAAGTAATGATGGGGAAGGATTTTTTTGATGAAGCGGCTAAGTGGGGTTACGACGATGTTGTTGCCAACTTTTACAAAGAGATCCCGGTCTTGCTCGAAAAAGTAACCAGCGGCAGCCATCCCTTGATCAGCAAATATGAGGCCTTTAAAATAATTGAGCAGTGGGTGGAACTGTTGTCCCAACAACCCGGTTTTGATGCCGCAGCTTTTTTAAAGAAACTTAAATCATACGATAATAGCCAATCAGGCAGCCAAATGTTTAAGCAAATCTATTACTTGGCCTTGCTGGCCGAGGCCCAAGTTAGAGATGATGTTAACAATAATAATACCGCTGGTGAAGTTTGGCATGCCATTTTATTTCCCTCCGCCGATCGGCCGGAGCGGGGAATGAGAGTATATGAAGAATATTTCTACTTAAAATTCATTATGAGAAGAGCACCGAATGCATTGGACAGTTTAATTAGCCATCGACAAGAACGCAGGGATAAAAAAGTATTGGAAGGCTTTATGCTGGCCTTGATGTCGCAGGATATCTGGGATGCCATGAGAATTGAATTACAATCAAAAACAGATCAATTCCTCCAAGAACTTTATCCCAGCCTGGATCATCCCATCCTGCAACCCCTGTCCAGCCAGCTTCAATTCCGGCTGGAGCAGGCCAAGAGGGCAGCGTCGGCTCCTGCTCTTGATTTTGATTCCATCCTGAACCGGATTAACAAGGATGATCAGGATGTTATTCCCTTGTTGGACCTGGTTTCTGATCCTCATTTCTGGAAAGACAGATCGATCAATAATAAGCCATTGTTTGAGGAACTCCTTTTTAAGATATTGCAAATTCTTTCTGAAGTTGTGAACGAAACTGAAGATACGATCAATATAAAGAAAGCGGGTTGGACTGCGTTTATTAGAATCGTTGATCATATGCTTTCCGATGATGATTTGCGGAGTAAAGGCGAAAATGAAGCAGTGCGTATGACTAGCGAGGAGAAAAATCGAATAGGCTCGATGCTGAGCAGTTTACATCCCGATGACACATCTCCTTTAGCCATTGCCAAACGGGATTTAATTAAAACTTCTCTGACGCTTCTGGTCACACTGCTTGAGAAACATAAAGATGATATTTCAGAAGATCATTTGAAAACGTTATGTAAGAACATTGAAGCAACTTATGCTTTGAACTGGGAGACAAGAGCCGATCAAGCATTTGACAGCGCCAATGCGGAGGCCACCAAAGGCTTAATCAGTGTCAGTTTTGAGAACTATTTGAGATTTAAGGCCATCGAAGAGCGCGTTAACCCGGGGCGGGTTTTAGCTATTACCAATCATTTTTCCAAATCAAAGAACTGGAAAAAACTTGAGCCGGATCAAAGAACCCTCTTGATTAATTGGATGGCCGGGTTGCCGAAAGAAAAGATGGCTGCGGCAATCAAAGAAGTATTTGTTGACGGCTTGCGTGGATTGGATGACCTTACTGGAGTGCTCTCGGGATCGGCATGGATGATTTATTTAAGCCATCAAAATATAGAGCAACTTAAGACGATCAGTAAAAAAGATGAAAACTTATTTAAATTTATAATTAAAAATAATTTCGATGATTATAGCAAAGCCTATGCCTCGCTACCGTACATTGAAGCCGATCCTGAAAATCCCTGGTGGCAGGATATTTATGAGGCGATGTTGGACGAATTTAGGCAAGGCCGAATTCCCCCTGATTTCGGCAAGTTCATACGGCATCAGAAAATACCGGTTATGCTGACTGCTAATAGTCCTTCGCCGGAAGAAATCAGAACTTCCCTTATTCTGGCATTGCTTTATAATGGTTTGATTGAATCGGACCATCAGGCTACAAAAGAAGATGTCGCTCTTTTCCTGGATGACAACATCACCCGATCCTTGTTGGACCATCTTGAGGATCCGGGAATAATGAACACATCACCAAATATGGAACTTTCCGGGCGACTTGTTCCATTACTTGATCAGAATGTGCAAGTCAGATATTATCAACTTTTGCTTAGTCATTTTTATTCGGCAATAGATACGTCGCATAAACCATTAGCTTTGTCCCTGCTAAGCCAAGCCGTCTTAATCGGCGATCATAAGCTAACTGACGGTATTGCAAAGCTTTTCAACGCATTAGAAGTTGCCCCGGACTTTCAACCTGTTGGTTTCAATGATATTGATCACCTTTTTAAGCTCAACCGCCAGCTCGCGCCTTATCTTGTTCCAACGGAGCAGATGCCTGTCCGGCCGGAGTTACAAGATGATCGTGCCGCAAAGACAAACGCGGTTCTGGAATTGCAATTGGAAATCATGCGCCAATTGACCGCGGTTTCTTTGAGTGACCAAGGCGCGGAAGGGGCGGTTATTGAAGAAATCAATGTTCTGGTGGCAGAGACGGGAGCCCAGAGAACCGCTATGGATGCAGCCGGAACACAGACGGAGGCCGAACAGGCTATAACAGCGCTGGAAAAGGTTCAAGATGAATTGCGGAAAATAAGCGCCACAGCGCAAGCCCTGGCAAGCCCTGTCGCCGGCGCCATCGCCTATCGCCTCTTTAAAATGACCAACTTCCTACTGCATCAGCTCCATTTACCTGAAATGACATGGAATTGGTACCCGCACCATGCGTGGTGGATTGAAACCCTCTGGATCACGGCTTTTTCCCTGCTGGGCATGCCGCTGTTTATGGCGTTCGGGTGGACCAGCCTGCTGGCTTTTGTGTCCGCCAGCACCGGCGCGTGGAGCTTGTTCGTCGCCCTGCATATGGGAGATGAAAAGAATCCTGATAACGTGTACTGGGCGGCCGGGTTGGGTATCTTTAATATCACCATGATGGTGCTGGGACTTAAATTGGCGGTCTTGCTTCCTGTGACCATAGCACCGGTGATCATGATCACGTTTTTCGTGGTCAATGCTTTTAGAAGCCATGATGAATTGAATAAATCCCTCTCCCAAAAGGAGAGGACATTTGCAAATTACCGCTGGATCGAGCTACCCATGGATCATTTGCGCGATTTGTTTAATGACCAGGAAGAGATTAATCAACGCCATCAATGGCTGGACCAGTGGCCAACGCTGCGTAACTTGCTGATTAACACAACCGGATGGCTGCTCGGCTTGTCGCCGCTCAAACCAAAACTTGACACCGCACAAATAACCAAAATCGCCTTCACTCATGATTGGCAGACGGCCTATCGCTATCATGTGGGGTGGGCGAACAGCCGTTCGCCCCTGCGGGTGGGGGAATCATCTCGTACAGGCGGTCCGGCGTGGGCCAGCGTCGTCGTGGCGGATGGGCGGCCGGCGATTGTGCTTCAACCAGGCAGTATTGAATTTGAAAATCAATCCCTCACCCCAGCCCTCTCCCAAGCGGAGAGGGAAACGCCGGGTTTGACGCAGGCCTTGATTAACCGGCTGGGCATGGCTCATCTTGAACTTTTGGTGGAAAGTATCTCGGCGCAAAGACCGGCGGCTATAACCTATGGCCGGGTCATAGCCCGGCATGAAATGACGCCTTTGCAAGGCCTGCAAGCCGGTGTAGCCGCATGGCTTATGCTTGTCCAGTGGACGCTGACCGGGCTTCTGATGACAGCCGCCCTACCCTGGACTGCCGTCAATCCCAGCCAGGCTTGGCGCCGCTATAGCCGGTCACTGATCAAAGCGGCGGGCCGGGTGTTACGGCCGGTCTTGTTCATCCCTCGTAAGGGTTATCACGGATTGCGCCGGATGGAAATGAGATTGGGTAGTTCTGCTTAATTATGCAAGGATCCCGTGTTTCAAAGGGGAAGTCGCGGCAGTTATGGGGCACATACCCCATTGACAGGCCACGGCAACTCTGTTACACTTTCTCAAATTTTGAAAAATCCAATATTTGCAAGCTTTTTTTAGGAGAACGCTGCGGTGAACCAATCCGTCATTCTTAATATTTTAATATTCCTGCCTGGTCTGTTATTGGGCATTGTGGTGCATGAAGTGGCCCATGGCTGGGTGGCGGACCGTCTAGGCGATCCCACAGCCAGGATGCTGGGCCGGCTTTCATTGAATCCAAT
>CAYVTN010000172.1:0-6595 GCA_964454395.1 uncultured bacterium
CCAGATAAAGCCAAGACATAAGCGATGTGTTGAAAGCAGGATCATTGCTGCATTTTTTCGACATCCAACATCCACTACGATTCAGGGGGAGTGATATTCGTTTAGAATTCCCCTGGTAAGCTTTTTGTATTTCCAGCCAAATGGGGATAGCCTCATATCCCTGTTGCTTTGCTGGGATGTTTTTTTATAGCACCATTTATCCATAAATAGGACAGGCTGCCTGATAAAAATGCCGACAGGGAGGCCGCAGCAAATATCCCTTTCACACCCCACCATATCGAGGCGGCCAATCCTAATGGAATGTAAAAGACAAACATGCGCAGTAAATTAACCAAGGCCGCTTGGATCGGCCGGTTAATGGCATTGAAGACCGAGGCATTAATGACCAGCATTCCCTGAAAACCATAACCCAGCGATGTAATTATGAGATAAGCTACAACAACACTTATGACTTGAGGGTCTTTATTAAATAATCGGGCAATGCCCGGGCCGGCACTTAAAAATATCAGAAAGGTGAATCCGCCCCAACCCAGTGAGGACATTTGACCAAAGCGTATCCCTTGCGTAACACGCTTTATTAAACCAGCGCCTCTGTTTTGTCCCACAAAAGGAATCATGACCGAACCAAGCGCCATTATTGGTGATAAGGCCAGCATTTCAATACGGGTACTGACGCCAATAGCCGCAACTGCTGTTTTCCCAAAGGTGGCCACCATTCGAAAGACCACGGCCATGCCGAATGGTAGAACCAACTGGGTTATTGCCGCGGGGACCGCTATGGTTAAAATGCGTTTCCAAGAATCCATCATTCGGTGTATGGTGGGCCATTTGATTGTAAGCATCCGGAATTTGAAATGAAGAAAAGCGAGCGACATCATCAATGTTCCGGCCCGGGCGATAACAGTGGCCAAGGCGGCGCCTTTGAGGGTCAGCCTGGGAAAGGGTCCCCAGCCAAATATTAAAAGGGGATCGAGGATAAGATTGATCACGACAGCGGTTAGCATGATCATGCTGGGAATAAAGGTGTTGCCGGCGGCACGAATGGCATTATTGCCCACCATAGGTATGACCACGAAAGGAACACCCATATATATAATAAACATATAGTCATGGATAAGGTTCAGTTCATTGCCCGTGGCGCCTAATAATCTAAAAACAGGATTGATCGTAAGCAGGCCCATGACAACCGCCAAGGTAACCAGCCCTACTGACAGCAACAAACTATCAGTGGTGAGACGCTTAACCTGTTCATGTTTTTGACCGCCAATGGCGACCGATATAACTGCCGCGGCACCCACGCCCAGTCCCATGGAAATACTCCCTTGCAGCAAAACCACCGGAAATGTAAAACTCATCGCCGCCAATTCTTCTGTCCCGAGCCAACCGACAAATTTGTCCCATTATTATTTTCTGATGTTTGATGTTGACAGCGCGAATCAGGATGGGTGCAAGGCAGGTTATACCAGCATATTCAAAATGCCTTTGAACAGGGCTTTTTCCTGATCCAAAGCCATCTTCGTCACTGAAACCGAGATCTTGGTTGCCAGATCTTGCTGTTGCTGACCAGGTACCTTCCGGGCAACCGGCACGTCTGTATTGCCCTGACCATAGGGATTAACACTTCCCATAGCTGAAGAAATCCCTGAAACAGACATATCACACCTCCGCTCTGGAATAAATTTCTATTTTATTTATCGTAACACTTGCCAAAAAACTTAAATCATTTACAGGAGCCCCCTAAAATCCACATCGGATACTTTTTCTTAATAAAATTTAGTTGTATTTGATGGAGTTGCGTTCCATCCCTATTTAACCCACACAATTCATTTACTTTTCAGGCTATCATGCTGCTTTGGTTTGTTCTGGATACCGAATTCTCGATTACAGCCGACCTCTACTGGAACATTGCGCGCAACCTGCTTTTCCTGCTGCCGCTCGCCCTGGGGCTCATTTTGACCCGCCGCACGCTGACCTGCTCCAAAATTGACGGGATCTCCATTACCTCCTTGTGAGGGACCGGGCGTTTCTGCGAAAATAGACGCGGATTTTATGGAAAGGAACGCCGCCCATGCGCTTGCGTGGTGTACTGCTGATTTTGCTGATAATTCTTTGCACCTCCCTCGTCTGGGCCGCCGGTCAAGAGAGCACGCACCAACAAGTCCTCCCGATCGCCGCTTTGGTAACCGTCGCTCTGATTGCTGGTGAAGCCCTGGCCTTGTTTGGCGGCACGCATGTACTGAAACCACCGCTAGGCAATCCATGGATATCGCCGAAAAATGAGCCATTCCTGGTCTTGGACGCGCTTTCCGGCGCCGGCCTGCTCTATCTCGCACTTGCCCGCCCCGCTCTGGCACACTCGGGTGCGTTCTACCTCTTTTCAACCGCCGCCTTGGCTTCGCATGGTTACCGTGAATGGGAATACCTGGCGGACCGTCCCCATCCTTTCGCCGCCAACCGCCCGCTCGTCGTGGTCAATTCCGTCAAACTGGCCGCTTCCCTTCTCTTGCTGGGCGCCGGCGCCTTGCTGATGATTAACGTCTCTCTAATCCATTAAAACCGTGCCATCCACTGAATAAATTCATTGTCTCACACTTATGATGCCTGCATGGATGAGGTAAATCTCCTAAATAATGGTATTGATCAGGTCCAACAGCGGAAGATATTGCAACAAAGGTGCCAAAAGGCCAGGGGAATCCAACAGGTAAAAACGGACTTGTTTTGCGGTGCGTTGGGAAACGTTTTTTTTGCTTTTCAGGGGGGATTGCAGCATAATGATTAAGCAAGCATCTTTTCATAGAATAAAAAGCTAAATAAAAATCTAAAGATAAGCGATACTTAAATATCGATGTATCCAAATCAAACAGCACGTATTAAAAGCTAAAAGGAGCGTGGGAAAAAATGAGAATGATCACTTCATTGAAGAAAGGCAGTAATGCGTCCGAGTTGGGGAAACAATTGGTGGAAGAAATCAAGCAAGGACTCAATGGTGAAGAAATAGGCGCAGCCATTCTTTATGTTTCCAGTCATATTGACCGCGAGGCACTCCTGAAATCGGTTCGTGAACAACTGGAAAACGTGCCTTTGGTCGGCTGCACGACCGGCGGAGAGTTCACTGAAAAAATGGTGGAAAAAGAATCCGCATCTCTGGCAGTACTAACGACTTCAAAAAATTATCAATATCATACGGCCATGGCCACCGGCTTAAAGGACTCCCCCATTGATTGCGTGCAAAAAGTTGTAGACAGTATTCCCGCGCCCCAGTTGCCGAACCGCGCGGCCATATTGCTGCATGATGGACTGGCCGGGAAAGGCGAGGAAGCAGTTCTGTCGGCGACCACCATTTTGGGCCCCAAAACGACTTTTGCCGGTGGATCTGCCGGAGATGATCTGGATTTCAAAGCCACTTATGTTTTTTGCAATGATCAAATTGCAAGTGATTCAGTCGCCTTGCTGGTTATTGACTCCCAAAATCCGGTTGCCGTGGGCGTCAAACATGGCCATACGCCTTTCACCGAACAACATACTGTCACCAAGGCCGTGGATAATGTGCTTTATGAAGTTGACAACGAGCCCGCCTGGGAGATCTGGAAAAAAGAGCTGGCCGAAAAAGCCAAGGAATTGGATATTGACGTCAAAAATTTAAAAGATCCTTCGGAAATAGGAACCTTTTTGATCCGTTATGAACTGGGATTGGTGTCTTCCGACGGCGAGTATAAAGTCCGGGTTCCCCTCTCCAAGAATGATGATGGGTCACTGAATTTTGCCTGCACTATTCCACAAGGCGCCAAGTTCCGGATTATGGAAAGCCCGCAAGCCGCACAGATAGCATCAGCGGAAACGGCGGCCGTCAATGTTTATAAGCAAATGGATGGCAAGCCATTAGCCGGAGCTTTGGTATTTGATTGTGTGTGCCGCGCCATCATCATGGGGGATCAATTCTTCAAAGGCGTCGAGGCTATCAAAAAAGTGATCGGCAATATTCCCTTGATTGGATTTGAAACCTATGGTGAAATCTGCAGAATCAAAGGTCAGAGCAGTGGTTATCATAACACCACCACGGTGGTCATGCTGCTCCCGGCTGACTAAAAAATCAGTTAAGAAGCGCTCCTGGTAATAAAGGATGCTTGGCATCAAACATCATCGAAAATGATGCCTCCAGGGCTGGAGAAAAATCAAAATAAAATTACCAAATTGGAAAGGAGGCAGCATCATATGGCGATTTCCAAGAATGAACTTATCTCCAAATTTTCCGAATCAACCGGCGTGGAAAAGGCTCGGGAATTGGTTGAATTATCCGCTCAACAGGCCGGATACGCAAACAAAGCTGAGTACAGCAAAGAAGAAGTTATTGCCATGATGGGTTTTCTGAAAGACCAAGGCTCCATGGTCAAGATTCTTGCCAATTTTCTCATTGCCGAGATGCAAATGTCCGGCTAGGAGCCTGAGCAATTAGTTACCCAGGCTTCCGGGCAATAGACCAATCAATAACAATGGGACAAGAGGAGAAAGTATAAAAAAACAGCTTAAATCCCCGCCTGAAAAGGCTGGGATACCCCAGGCTTAAACTGCGCGTAGGGGCTCAAAATTTTGAGCCCCCACAGGATCAATATCATATAAAAGGGACGCCTTTGGCTGCCCCCACAGGATCAATATCATATAAAAGGGACGCCTTTGGCTGCCCCCACAAATGTAAATTATTTACACTTCATTCGTACATCTGGCTGGCACAAAATCTGATAGACGCAACCTTCCGGTAAATTAAAACAGGATTCTTAGCGCACTTAAAATTCTTCGGCTATTTGTGTCAGAAGACTCAATTTTTTTCGGATCTGCTCGCTGGAGGACTGCAGCTCATCGATAGTGGCCGTGAATTCTTCCGAAGTGGAAGACATCTCCTGCATTTTTAATTTGAGAGATTCAGCATTGGACGACTGGGTAACAGCCAGACCTTGGATTTGCTCGAATTTATTGCCGAAATCCTCCAGGGTGCCGATCAGGGTCATCAGCACCTGTCGGGTGGAATCGGCAATGCTTTGCATTTTCGAGACCGCTTGCTGGTTGGATGCTGAAAATTTCATGGTTTTTTCCGTATGACTGGTTACCATCGCAATAATATTAGCCACATCCTTGGCTGACTTGGTGCTTTGCTCAGCCAGCTTTCTGACCTCCTCGGCCACAACGGCAAATCCCCGGCCGTGTTCACCGGCGCGGGCCGCTTCGATGGCGGCGTTTAAGGATAACAGGTTGGTCTGGGAAGCTATGCCTTTGATGATTTCCACAAACTTTTCGATTTCAAGGCTGGACCCGGACATGGCTTCCAGAAGCGTATCATAGGATTTTAGAATCTCCTGGAGCCGCAGGATCAGGCCCACGGCTTTTTCCACTTCCTCATGGTTACTGGCTGTGTTTTGCATGGCCGTTTGATTGCTTTCCACCGCACCTTTGACAAAGTTTGATACATGGGCAAAGCCGTCGGACAGGGTTTCGCTCAAAAGGGAAATAGAAATGATGGCCTCATTTTGATGACTGGAGGCAGCCGTGATTTGCTCAAGCGAGGTTATCAGTTGCATCACCATTTTAAAAGTGTTCTGCAATTCCTGGCGGTATACTTTTATTTTTTCCAATTTTCCCATTAACTCTTCTTGAACTTGGACCGTACCCTGAAGCCTTTCGCGCAGAACATTGGTAAGCAAAAGCACCTGATGGTTAACTGATGGTGGTAAAGGACCGGGATCATTCCCCTGGGAAAGTTGTTCCAGCCGCTGCTTGAGTCGTTCCATTTCCATGGCAGACATCATCCCGGGATAAGCCGTCATTTGCCTTCGCATCAAAAACATGCCAACCGAGGCAACAATTGCCGTTAGTAAGCTCATGACGAGGAAAGTCAGGTTTATTTGATGGGTTACCACTCCGAAGAGTGACAAAGGGATAAAAACAACCAGGAAATTGAAAAATAGCATTTTTAAACCATGCAAAAATTGTTGTAAGGAAAATTCAGGTGGATTATCATTGTGCATAACGGCTCCTATTTTCTATCAAAATCCATTGATAGTTTATAAGTAAGCCATCCCCTCCCTTTTATAATTGTATCATATCACAATGATTATTGCAAAATAATATAACATAAATTTAATTAGCTATAAAATTAATACATTATTAAAGCAAAAAACATTATTCCACTACTTTAATTCATTTAAAATTCCCGATCTTCCCACGAACTCTCTTCCGTGTTTTTTTCCCACATGCTAATGGTTTTGATATTCTTGCTATTTCAGCCATGGCTTGGTTACACTTTATAAAATAGTTGGTTTCGTATAAACCAACATCGCTTTTCCATTAACTTGATAGGTTGATTTTTAAAACAGGTACCCAATCGGTCGATAAGATCATGGCCCATCGGCCATCTTAACTTTCATATAATGTTCAAGACCATGACAGACGACGTGTTGGAACAGTCAAAGGATATTTCTTATGGCTTCACATAGTGTAAAATTAATCTAATGTTTGCTAATTGTTTTGTCAATAAATAAATTAGAAGTAACTCAACTTTAGCAAAGTTGCTTTTTCGGGCCAAAAAGCAGGTTAGTGCAATAAA
>CAYVTN010000173.1:0-521 GCA_964454395.1 uncultured bacterium
GACCAATTTTCTTTTTCGGGCTTTGGACACGTTCGCTGCCGCCAGGGGGTGAGAAGACCGCGGGGCATCACCCCTACTCCCAATAGTTTTCAACAGGGCTTAGGGAAGTCCTCGCTGTCAACGTGTGCCGAGTCCTGATTTAAGCCCGAAAAAGAAAATTGGTCAAAGATGGGCTCCTTACGCCAGCGCGCCAATGGTGAAATTGATTTTCATGAATAGTGTTGTGTTAAAAAGTCCATTCGGAATTTGACGGTGGATTTTGGTAATGCCGGAAGCTTGTTTATAATAATGATACACTCTCACCCAGGAAAAACCGGAGGAAAGCATGGGAAAAAGCCATGATTTTAAAGGGACAGTACTGAAACATAGCTTGTTGATGTTGGCCATTTTAATAGGTCTTCCCCACACCAATGCCCACGCCAAGTTTGGTAATAATGGAATAGTAACCACAGATATCGGCGGCTATGATTATGCTCTAAGCCTTATCCTCCAGCCGAACGGGAAACTGGTAGCCGCAGGAA
>CAYVTN010000173.1:531-6571 GCA_964454395.1 uncultured bacterium
CAGGAAATAGCGACAATGGCAACAATAATGATTTTGCCCTGGTACGCTACAACAACGATGGTTCTTTGGACACCCAGGATAATTTGCCGTTGCTGACGGAAATCAACCCTGATCACGGCCTGGCCGGGCAAGCTATTGACATGGACATCCACGGCTGGAATCTGGATGACGTGATTGGCGTGCAGTTGCGAAATACCGGCGGGTCGGTCAACAGTTCGAGTTTCACCATCGCAGGGGGCGCACAAATAAACGCCCTCTTCACCTTGCCCGCCTCTCCGGGATTGTATGATCTTTATCTGACCAAGAATTTGACCCATCGCACTTTTACAAGCAGATTTCAAGTACTTATACCTCTTGCAGGCCAGGAGCAATGGCAAGTCCTGGATTTAGGCAAGGCCGGCAATCCGATCACCGGTCCTGCGGGCATTGTCATTGGAGCACCCCAAAGCAGCGGGCAAAACGATCTTTATGTGGCCAACAGCGACGACCGGTTGTTCGCCTATCACCACACCCAGCTCTCGGGATGGGTGATCACGCCCTTGCCGCAGGCCAGTGGCTATGTCCAGGATCTGCTTCTGGCGGACGCGGACACTAACGGCAAATTTGAACTTTATGGCGCGAGTACTGCGCCTATGATCTATCAATATCAATGGAATAATACAGACTGGAACCAAACCACCATCTGCGCCTATAGCGGGCCCATGGCCGAAGGCGCGATGGCCGGAGGCGGCCTGGCAGAGCTTTATATGCTTAACGGGAACAGCCTGATGCAGGCACGCTTGTTTAATCAGCATTGGCTGCATTCCACCATCATTCAGGGAAGCGGGCAAATGCTGTGCAGCGCGGTGGGTGATGCCAACAATGACAGGGTCAATGAGATTTACGCCGCCAATGCGGACCACAACCTTTATCAATATCAATACCTGGGAAGCGCGTTGGGCGTGACCACCACGGTTGACACCGGCAGCGACAACATGACCTGCCTGGCGATCGGTGATCTTAATCATGACGGCGCCAATGAGCTGTACGGCGCCAACCTCGACGGCCATATTTATGAATTCAACTGGAACGGCTCCTCCTGGACAAGCTCAATGGTTAATTCCACGAGCTTGGTGGCCAACAAAATTGCGATCAGCGACGGCGACGATGACGGCCAGGACGAACTCTATGCCGCGGGCCAGGATGGCCATGTCTATCAATTTAAATGGAACGTCTCAGGCTGGCAGCCGCTGGATCTGGGCAATGCCGGTTCGCCCTTGCTTGCCCTGGCGGTGGGCGATGGCGATAATTCCGGCCAAGCCAAAGTCTACGCCGTGGCCGCGAACGGGCATGTTTATCAGTTCCAGGCTGTTGTCCTTCCCACCCCCACGCCTACCCTTACGCCTATTTTAACCTCAACACCCACGTGCACACCAACGCCGGTTTTAACCTCCACCCCCACGCCCACAACGACCGCGGCCGGACCGGATTTTTCCGGCCATTTGATTGATAGAAAATTTTTCTATGTCTATCCCAATCCTGTCCGGGGAGATGTGGTGCGCTTCCGCTTTTATCTGAAGCAAGACGCGGCTGTCAAGGTGACGGTTTACACTTTGATCGGTGAAAAAGTCTGGTCCATGGAACAACATTCCTCCCAAGGCTGGCATGAAGTCACCTGGAATACCTCGGGCATGGCCAATGGCGGTTATATGTACCGGGTGGAGGCTGCGGGAAATGGGTTTAATGAAACGTTGTTGAAAAAGCTGGCTTTGGTGCGTTAAATAGCAGGAGGTGACGGTGAAAGGTCTGATCATTTCAATCCTTGTTTTGTTCGGCTTGTGCCCTTTGGCTCATGCGGACGGGGTTAATTTCGGCAGTCTGGGGGATATGAAGCAAGGTGTGGGCGGCCGTGCCGGCGGCATGGGCGGAGCTTGCGTGGCGGCCGCGGATGATGTTACGTCTTCATTCTGGAATCCCGCCGGGCTTTCAGGAATGGAACTTTATACGCACAACTTCGGTTTCGAGCATGCCTTTTTACCCCATCAGTTGAGCGAGAGCTACATAGGCTATGCTTTTCATGTGCCGCAACTTGGAAACTATGCCATCGCCTGGATGAACTACAGCGCGGGCGGCTTTGAAGGCCGGGATGCCCAGGGCAATGAAACCGGCGATTTTGGGAGTTCGGAGAATATTTTCTTTTTAAGCTATGGAGGCAAGTTTTATTCATTGCTGAAAGGCCTGTCGCTGGGCATGAGCCTCAAGTTATTATATTATGGGTTGGGTAACTTTACGGCCGTGGGGCACGGCTTGGATGTGGGTGCCCAGTGGCAGCCAATACTTGACTGGGATCACACGGTGGGCATCAGCGTCCAAAACTTGATGCAGCGCGTGTATTGGAATGGAAATTCCTCCAACCCGTCACAAGTGACGGTCAAAGCGGGCGTGGCCCTCCGCTTTTTCAGATCAGAGGATGCGCTTTATTTCAACCATTTGGTCAGCGAAGTGGATGTTGAATTTTCCGAAAATCACCGCTTTAATTTCCGGACCGGGGTCGAGTATTGGTATTGGCGGGAATTGGCCATTCGTGCCGGGTACACAGGGAACCAGTTCACGGTAGGCGCAACTTATGCCCCCCAGTTTTATTCACTCGACTACTGCTTCCGCTACGATCCCTCCGAGCTGGCCAACAACCAGCACCTCATCTCGATCATGATTCGGCTGAAGTAAAAATCATATCTTATGTTCCGGTTCGAAATGGCTTCCTGCCCAAACTTGTTTCTGCAGCCGTACTTTTGTAATAAGCTCTCTCTGCCCATTTCATGAGGCAATACCTGCAAAGGGCACCTATGGGAGCGGGGGTGATGTTCCCTCCTGCCAATCTGTAACAGATGTCCTCCTGTGGCGCGAACCAGCTTGTTGGCCTGAAAAAGGAACTTTGCCGATGTCAAGAAATTTACTTTGAATAATGATGAATTATGAAACGGTTTATGCAGGTGGTCAACCGCAAACCGCCAATCAGCCGCCAAAACCACCCATAGAAAAGCATGACGCGCTTTGCAAACCGCTCAGGCATATGCTATTATTATAAAGTAAATGGCTAAAATAATTACTTTCTTTGCAATTTTTTTATAAATTCATCGTGAGGTTTCTAACTTGTTAAATTCCCATCATTTTAAATTAAAAGGAGTTCAAGTATGAAGCATTATGTCAAATGGCGTCTGATGTTGGCATTTCTGGTGTTGGCTATCCTGGGGTTGGGATCGTGGACCTATGCTGATGTCAATAGCGTGGCCGTAAGCCTCAACAATTCCACCGTCAATACAAGTTCCCGCTATACCATCACTTTTGATACCGGCAGCAGTGGCGCGCTGTCCGCAAGCGGCAATGACACCATCAGCATTACCTTTCCCGACAATACATCCGTTCCTTCTTCCATCAGTGCCGGTTCTCAAATCAAAGTAAATAATACCAATATCAGCACTGATGCAACCGGCTCAGGTCAAACCCTGACCATTACCACACCGGTGGATGTCAATAATTCCTCTTCGGTTACGGTCGTCATTAGTACCGGCGCCAGCAGCCTGGTCAATCCCAGTATTCCCGGTTCTTCCTATCAGGTACAGGTTCATACCAGCGTCGAGGCCAGTAATGTCAATTCATCCAGCTACAGCATCACCGCTTCCTCCACTCCTGTTTCCGTTGGTTCGGTCACCCCCGACCCTGCCGTGATCGGCCAGACCTCCCAATACACGATTAATTTCACCACCAGCAGTGACGGCGCCTTGGAAGGCGGTGTCAGCGCCATTACCATCACCTTTGATTCGGCTTATACCATCACCAATGGCAGTCTCAGTGGCGTGACCGTGGAAGGCGTGGCCGCTACCTCGGCCACGGGCAGCAGCAGCGGTAAAACCATTACCGTGGTGCCGGCCCAGGATATCAGCTCCTCTACCTCCAATGTTACGGTCGTGATACCGTCCTCGGCCATCCGCAACCCCTTTTCCACAAACAGTTACACTCTTTCTGTTTCCACCTCCGCCCAAACCATTGCCGGCTCCAGCTCGTCCTTCAGCTTGTCCAAATCTTCGACGTCCGTCAATATTGACAGCGTAAGTTTGGACAACAATGTGATCGGAAACACCAGTTCCTACAATATTCAAATTGATCTGGCCGGTGACGGCGACCTTTACGGTAATACCTCCATCATCGTAACTTTCCCGGTTGACACCCACCTCCCTAATGGCACGCTTTCAGGGATCACGGTGGAAGGGGTGGACGCTTCCGCTACGGGTGACAGTATCAACCGCAAAATCACCATTGATCCCGGCCAAAATCCTCTGTCCGGCGCCAACCTCAATATCGTCATTCCCAGCGGCATTGTCCGCAACCCTACCACCACCAGTTCCACCTATTACGTATCGGTATCCACTGATATTCAGCCCGGAAGTAACAGTCCCAACTATTCCATCACCACCTCCAGTACGCCCGTGACGGTCACCTCGGTAACGCCCAGTCCGGCCACCATTACCAAGCCGGCCCAATACACCGTCAAATTCAATACCGCCGGCAACGGCGCGCTGGTAGGAAAGGTCAGCGGCATCTTCATTACATTTCTTTCGGATACTTCAGTTAAAAATGGCAGCTTAACCCCTGATGGCATCACCGTGAATGGAACGACTGCCTATACGGCTAGCGGCAGCGGCCGCACCGTGACTGTTGTCCCCGACCAGGATATCAGTGCCGGCACCAGTAATGTAACTGTTGTGATCCCTAGTACGGTGATCACCAATCCTTCGACCGCTTCCGATTATACGCTGGCAACATCCCCCCAGTCTATTGCCGGCACCAGTCCCACTTTCACCATTGGCAAATCCTCCACGCCGGTCAATATCGATTCGGTGGGCGTCTCCCCTGACACCGTGGGCAATCAAGCCCAATACATCATCCAGATCGATTTAAGTTCCGACGGCGGGCTCTCCGGTTCCGACACCATTACTTTGTCCTTCCCCAATGACACGACGGTGGCCAATGGCATCATCAGCGCCGTCATGGTCAACAGCATGTTCGCCACTTCGGCCACCGGCAGCACGGCTGCCCGTACCATTGTGATTGATCCTTCCCAATTCTCCCTGCCCAATGGCACCAGCAATATTCGAATCGTTATCCCAAGCAGCGCCGTGCGCAACCCCACCTCCGCCAGCAGCTACAACCTACAAGTGGAAACCACATTGCAACCACAGGGCATCAGCCCCAATTACACCATTGGCCAATCGACCACTTCACTAAACGTGGGCAATGTCTCGGTTTCTCCCAATGTGGTGGGCAACCAAGGAGCCTATACCATTGATTTCACCACCAGCAGTGACGGCGCCTTGATTCAAAACACAAGTACATTGGTAGTCACCTTCCCGGCCACCACCAAAGTGGCGAGCGGTAACATTAGCGGTGTCATGGTGGACGGCGTGCCTGATGCATCATCCACCGGTGACGGGAATCGCACCATCACGATCGTGATCGGTACCAATATAGGCGGCAGCACCAGCAGTAGCATTTATATTCCGTCCAGCGCAGTGCGCAATCCCACCAGCACGGGCACCAACTATCAATTATCCGTAAGTTCCAGTGTACAACCAAGCGGCGCCAGCAACACTTATACCATTGCCAAGTCCTCAACCGACATGTCCGTAGGCAATGTGTCGCTTAGCCGCAGCACCATCGGCAACCTGGCCAATTACACCATTGCCGTCACCACCAGCAGCGACGGCGCCCTGGTGGGCGGCAACGGCAGTTTGGTGGTCACCTTTCCCAGCGATACTTCCGTGCCCAATGGCGCCATCTCCAATGTGACCGTGGACGGCACGGCCGCGGCCTCGGCCAATGGCAACAGTGGGGCCAGAACAGTAACCATTATTCCCCAGCAGGATATTGCCGTGTCCCACTCCTTCAACATTGTGATCGGCGGGAACCAGATCGCCAACCCCACCACCTCCGGCAACTCCTATTCTCTGAAGGTGTCGAGCACGGCCCAGCCCCAAGGAACGAGCAACACCTATACCATTGG
>CAYVTN010000174.1:0-6547 GCA_964454395.1 uncultured bacterium
GGAGACGCAACATACATAAGGTTTTTAATGATTTTAAGTCCGACAGACTCCTAGTTAGTTCGTGTTGTGGAAAGGTCATTTCAACTAAAACCTTTGCAAGGGTAAGATCACAACCCGCTTTCACAACAGCAACCAGCAGGCTGCTGAAAAAACCTTCCGCGGGTTGCCCGGATAAGCTGAGCCACCTGGTTTTTCAGCACCCTGCTAGTTAGACACGTGCCCCATGTCAACAAATCCTGGGCAGGTCTTCGCCGGAGGGATAATCTACCAGACGTTTGCTGGAAAGGGCTGTTTGTAAAAAGACCCGGTCGGGATGGTCGGCCACGACTTCGCCGATAAGCGCGGCATCGCGTCCCAAAGGCGTTGATTGAATCACCTCGAGGGCAGCCCGGGCTTTATCAGCAGGGCAAATGACGATGGCTTTGCCTTCATTGGCAATCGTAAGCGGGTCCAGTCCCAGCAGGCTGGACGCGCCGCGCACTTCCGGGCGCACAGGCAGGCGCGATTCCATGATGGTGATGCCGCACCGGGAAGCGCGGGCAATATCGTTGAGCGCCCCTGCCACACCACCACGGGTGGGGTCGCGCAATACTGATATTTCCGGAATGGCGTTAAGCAGGGATTCGATCATGGGCCACAAGGGTGCTGTATCACTGAGAAGGGGAGAGGAAAGCTTCAACCCTTCCCGCTGGCACATGATCGCCATCCCGTGATCGCCCATGGTGCCGGTCAGAATGATCTTATCGCCCGGCTTGGCATTGGATACATGAACATTCACGCCCGGCAGGCGCTGACCCAAACCGGTGGTGTTAATATAGCAGCCGTGGCCATGGCCCCGCTGCACCACTTTGGTATCACCGGTTACCAGGGTTACGCCCAGGGAAGTGATTACCCCTGCCAGGCTGTCCAGAATTTTATTCAAATCACTAACCGCCAATCCTTCTTCCAAAATCAGCCCCATACTCAGATGCAGCGGCCTGGCGCCTTGCATGGCCAAATCATTGATGGTGCCGCAGGCCGCCAGTTTGCCGATGTCGCCGCCGGAAAAAAATAAAGGATTGACCACATAGGAATCAGTGGTGAATATCACGTCCGTGGAAGGCAGCGTCAGGCTGGCGCTGTCATCCATCTGTTCCAGAATGGGATTGGCGAATTTGGACAGGATTAAGTCCCTGATGAGCCGGTTGGTCCGGTCACCGCCGCCTCCATGGGCGAGCAAAATCAATGGTTCCTGGGATGAAGGCATGGGCTTGCTCCTTGGAAAATTTTAAACAAACCGAAAAGGCTAAAGGCCGTATTTGTAATAGGCAGCGCAGGTGCCTTCGCCGGAGACCATGCAGGCGCCCACAGGGGTGCGCGGTGTGCATTGGGTTTTGAACAGCGGACAATCAGGCGGTGTGGTCACGCCGCGCAGAACCGCGCCGCACAGACAACCTGCCGGTTCGTGACTGTCCGGCAGGGGCACCTCCTGGTAATGGACAGCGGCATCAAAACTGCGGTAAGCCCGCTTTATGCACAATCCGCTCCGGGCAATCGTGCCCAAGCCCCGCCACTCGGCATCGCACGGTTCAAAGACCTCGTCCATTAAACTCAAGGCCGTCTGGTTGCCCTGGAAATGCACGGTGCGGGCATACTCGATTTCCACGTCCGCGCGGTGTTCCAGAATTTGTTTAACCAGCATTTCAATGCCAAGGACCATGTCGGCGGGCTCAAAACCGGTCACCACGGCGGGAATATGAAAATCGCGGGTAAGAAACCGGTAGCTTTCCGCGCCGATGATCACGCTCACATGGCCGGGACAGACAAAGCCGCTGATGCCGATGGTCTGATCCTGGAGCAAGGCCGCCATGGCCTGGGGCATGGTCTTATGGGCGCAAAGCACTTTGAAATTAGGCACATCAAGCTGTTTGGCCTCTTTGATGGTCCAGGCCACGGCGGGAACCGTGGTTTCAAATCCCACGCCCAGGAAAACGACCGTTTTCTCAGGATGGGATTGGGCCAGGGCCAGGGCATCGGCAGGGCCGTAAACAACGCGCACGTCGGCACCCAAAGCCCGGGCGGTTTCCAGGGCATATTGCGAACCAGGCACGCGTATCATGTCGCCGAAAGTGGCGATCATCACCCGAGGCAAACGGGCCAGAGCTATCGCATGATCCACATATGCTATGGGCGTGACGCAGACCGGGCAACCGGGACCGGAGATCAATTGGACTTTTTCGGGCAGGGCGGGGCGCAGGCCCGATTGGAAGGCCGCCATGGTGTGGGTGCCGCAGACTTCCATCAGTTTAACCGGCGTCTCAAGAGCGGAGGCCAATTGATTAAGTGCGGCCAATTGGGTTTTAATGGGAGCGGTCATGATGCGGAATCGCTTTCATTCATGGCTTCCATGATGGCGGCATATTCATTAATATCCTCTTCATCCCACTTTTGAATGGCAAACCCGGCGTGGACCACCACGTAATCACCGGGGGCCACCTTGTCGATGAAGGCCACATTGACTTCACGCTGTACGCCGTCAATATCAATGAGGGCGTTTTGACCGTGGACTGAAATGACTTTAACCGGTACTGCCAAACACATGGATGCTGCTCCCCTAAGGAAATTTATTTGATGCTAACCCAGCGCAGCTGGATAAGATTCTGTATATCTGGATTATCTATCCCGACCGGATAACTATATAATTGGGACGCCTACGGCTGCGCAAAAACCGTAGATAATTAAGCATAACATAAATTACAACTTCGACAATGGGTTTATATAGCCGGGAACAGGCATCCGGCATGCGCCGGACGTTACCCGTTCCCTGCATTAATGACCAACCTTACGTCTGTAATTTGGCCATGCCAATGGCTGCCTGGCCCAGGGCCAGACAGCCGTCGTTGGACGGCACCTGATGGTGGCTATAGACAGAAAAACCGGCTTGCTGCAAGGTTTGTCGGCAACCTTCCAGGATAATCCGGTTTTGAAACACGCCGCCCGACAACACAACCTGGTTGAGCCCGGTTTCCCGGCGCACTTGCAGCGCTGCGTCCGCCAGGGCATGAACCATGGTGTTGTGAAATTTGGCGGCTATGATATTCTTGGCCATACCGCTTTCGAGGTCATTCAACAAAGCGGCCAGCGTGTTTTTGAAACTGAGTATGTCCTCACGGCATTCGAACACATATTGATCAGACACAACAGCTGATGCTGCCAGGATCTCTAACCTGACGGCTGCCTGACCTTCATAGGTGACCGCTTCATCAAAACCCAGCAAAGCAGCCACGGCATCAAACAACCGGCCGGCGCTTGAGGTCAGGGGACTGCGTACCTGCCGTGACAGCATTTGTGCAAGCATGTCCATTTGCGCTTCTGTCAGTGCTTTGAGCCAAGCTTTGCCTTTACTCAATGCCTTCTTCGGGCCAAAGGCCGAGACCAGATAGGCAAAAGCCATGCGGGTGGGATGCAAAATGGCTTGATCCAAACCGGGCAAGGGCACTTCTTCAAAATGCAACTTACGGGTAAAAGAAGTGAAATCACCAACCAGCACTTCGCCGCCCCAGAGCCTGCCGTCACTGCCGAATCCCGTGCCATCCAGGATAAGTCCGATAACAGGGTTTTCCAAACCGTGCTCCGCCATGCAGGCCGCCAAGTGGGCGTGATGATGCTGGACCGCCAGCAGCGGCGCGTCGGCCAGGCCGGCTGCCAGGGTGCTTGAGACATAACCAGGATGAAGATCATGCACCACCAAATGGGGTGTGACCTGAAGTAATTGGATCAAATCCCTGATTTGGCGCTGGTAAAAGGATTTGGTTTGAGGATCAGCCAGATCGCCAATGTATTGGGAAAAGGTAACCAGATTGGTTTTGGTCAAGGCAAAGGTGTTTTTGAGATCACTGCCGCAGGCCAGCACACTGGGCGCTGAAAAAGGCAGGGTAAGTGTTTCCGGCACAAATCCCCGGGAGCGCCGGAGCATGACCGGTGCCCCGGCCATGACCGCCATGACCGAATCATCGGTCCGCCTCAAAATCGGCCGGTTATGGGTAAGCGCCATGTCGGCGACAGAACCAAGCAAATTTTCCAAATCCCGGTCGGCAACGGCCATGGGCTCATCGCTGATATTGGCGCTGGTCATGATTAAAGGTCCCACCAGGGCAAGCAGCAAATGATGGAGCGGTGTGTAGGGCAAAAAGGCGCCGATGGTATGGGTGTCAGGACTGATCAACAGGGGCAACTTACAATACTGCCTGCGCTCTAAAAGCACGATGGGTGCTGCCGGAGAGGTTAATAAGTTCTGCTCCAAGGGACCTGCCAGACAGTGGATCAAACAATTGTCCAAAGAAGGGAACATGACCGCCAATGCTTTGTGCGGCCGGTGTTTGCGCTTTCGAAGCAAGGCAATGGCTTCTTCATTTTGAGCATCGCAGCACAGATGAAAACCGCCCAGTCCTTTGAGCGCCACAATATAGCCTTGCCGGATGGAGTCCGCCACCACGTTTAAAGGATCCCCGCTTGGAATCACGTCGGCATTGCTGTCAAGCAAACGCAGGCTGGGGCCGCAATCAGCGCAGGCAATGGGCTGGGCTTCAAAACGGCGGTCAAGGGGATCGTTGAATTCATGGGAACAGCTTGGACAAAGGTGGAATGACTGCATGGAGGTCTGGGGACGGTCGTAAGGCAGCCCGGCGATGATGGTAAAGCGAGGACCGCAATTGGTGCAATTAATGAAAGGATAGCCAAAACGGCGGTTGCCGGGATCGCGCAATTCCCTCAGGCAATCACTGCAAGTGGCGATATCAGGCGGCATGCCGGTGGACACTTCACCGGAACGGCTGCTCTGGTCCACGTGAAAATCAGTACTATGTTGGATGGGAAGTTTCTGGGAGGTCAGGGAAAGGACTTTGGCCATGGGTGGATAATGGGCCGGCAGTTGCTTCTGGAATTGGTCCAGCAGGCTTGGGAAGCCTTCGATTTCAATGACCACGCCGTGAACACTGTTTTGCACAAAGCCCGTCAAGCCCAGGGCCGAAGCCAGGCGATAGACCGCGGGCCTGAAGCCAATGCCCTGAACGCGGCCTTTAATGGTCAGACGAAGACGGTCCGGCATGAGTCAACCGCTTCTTGCCAATTTGGATAACCAGCCGGCCCAGGCGTCCATGCCTTGGCCTTTGTAAGCCGAGACCTGGAAAACAGGGCTGTGGGAATTGATTTGACGAATAGCTTCCAGACACCGGTCAAGATTAAAAGGCAGATGAGGCAGAAGGTCGATTTTGGAAATGACAATAGCTTTGGCTTCATGGAAAAGCAGGGGGTATTTAAGTGCTTTTTCCTCGCCCTCGGTTACGGAAAGCACGGCAATCTTCATCAGCTCGCCGATGTCAAATTCAGCAGGGCAAACCAGATTGCCCACGTTTTCCACCACCACCATGTCAAGGTCGTCCAAAGCCAGGTCCACCAGCGCATGGTGCACCAATTTGGCTTCCAGATGGCAGGCACCGCCGGTCAACAACTGGCTCACCGGAATGGACAGGGCAGCCATCCGCTCGGCATCCTTGGTGGTCTCCACATCCCCTTCCAGCACCGCAAATTTAAAGCGGTCACCCAGAAGTTGAGCGGTTTTTTCAAGCACAGCAGTCTTGCCCGAACCGGGCGATCCGATCAAATTGATCATGGGAAGGGCTTTTTCCTTCAGTACCGAACGGGTTTTAGCGGCCCATTCGTCGTTGGCCCCCATAAGATCTTTATAAATTTTAATGGTTTGACTCATCATTGGATTCCACCTCGATAGATTCTAAATATAATTCCATGCCCGCCACAGTTTCCAAATCCCTGGAGCCGCAGCGTGGACATTGAAACACAGGACGGTCGGTTCCGTTTTCGGCGCCGCAATGACGGCATTTTAAGCGAATGGGCAACTGTTCGATCTCCAGTATGGAGCCCTGCAGCAGCGTGTCTTGGCTAAGGGTCTGGTAGGCAAACTCCAAATAATCCGGCACTACTTGGCGAAGCCTTCCGATAACCACCTTGACTTGGAGAACTTTGGCAGGCGGCTGGTCTTGTTGGCTTATTTCCTGTAAAACGGCGTGGACAAGATTTTCGCAGATGGAGAACTCATGCATGACAGGTTGCCGGACGTTTTTCTGGTTACAGGGTAGTTGCTTTGGCCATGAGTTGGTAGCAGGTCCATTTCCACCAATTCAAGGCCGCCCTACTGCGCCATTTCCTTTCAAGAAGATGGGAATTATATTAATGTGCCTGGCATGTCCTGTCAATGAAGATTGCTCGCTTACTTAATAAAGAAGGTTGATACAATAAATTTGATTATATTAACCGATGCCCCGCGGTTTGCTGCAGAAAGCAGTCCCGTTAGGTCGGATGTCCTGACCTGTCGTGACCATGGGGATAAAGCTTTCCCGCTTTCTTTTAGAGGTGTAATTAATATTTCCTCTCCCCCGCCTGCGCGAGACTGTGTCGTAACGTCTCGGAAAAAGGCGATAGAGAACCGGGGTGCCGGCCATCAGGTTTCATTTTTTAAGCTGAACCGGCGAAGAATGTCCCGATCTGTTGT
>CAYVTN010000175.1:0-6512 GCA_964454395.1 uncultured bacterium
TGCTGGCTCCTGCCGGTATCTTATGCGGTAGGGATCTTGCCTGAATAGTAGAGGAAAACATCATTTTTTTCATCATGGGCTTGAAAAAAAACTGAAAAATGGTATTCTTATCTTGTTCGCCTTTTGTTCGTGATAAGGAATGGGTGGTCAAATGAATAAGAATCTTGGAAAAGTTTTTGTCGGAACGAGCGGCTACTCTTATTCTGAGTGGATTACCGCCGGGTTTTATCCGCACGGGACCCAAAGGCGTGGGATGTTGCCGCTTTATGCCGGGGTATTTTCCATCACGGAATTGAATTATACCTGGTACCAAATGCCGAGGGCATCGATGATCGAACGCCAGTTGCAATTGGTTCCTCCTGATTTCCAATTTGCAGCCAAACTCACCCGCACGCTGACGCATGAAGTGGATTCCAACGCATGGCGCAAGGAAGCCCTGGTGTTCCGAAGCGGCATCACACCGCTGCTGCAAACGCGGCAGCTGGCCGCCGTGCTGGTGCAGTTGCCGCCGTCATTCGGTTATTCCGCTGCCAACCGCCACTATCTGGCCGCCCTCCTGGAGGAGCTGGCCGGCCTGCCCCTGGCGGTTGAATTCCGTCATCCCGGCTGGGCGGTGGAAAAAGTTTTTGACGAATTGGCTAGGCGCAAGGTTACCTTGGTGGCCGTGGATGAGCCGGACTTGCCCTGGCTTTTTCCAGTCCTGGATGCCGTTACAAACCCTGATTTGGTATATATCCGTTTTCATGGACGCAATGCCAAGGGGTGGCGATCAGGGAACATGCAATTGCAATTTGATTATAATTACTCCAATGAGGAATTACATGAATGGGTCAAAACGAGGATTATCAACATGGCGTCCCAGGCCCGGCAAAGCCTGATCTTTTTCAACAACCATGTGCGCGGCCAGGCGGCCAGTAACGCCCTGGCCATGCGCAAGGTTCTTGCGGAGCACGGATTGACGGCAGGATGAAATGCAGGAGCGGTCTGTAATTCACTTGAATGTGGCTGATTTTGCCGTGGCGCTGGAGAGCCGCGTGGACAACCGTCTGCGCAAACGGCCGGTCGTCATTGCTCCCGGGAATTTTCCCCGGGCTGCCGTCTATGACCTGAGTGAAGAGGCCTATCAGGCCGGAATCCGCAAAGGCATGATCTTACCGCAGGTCAGGCGGCTTTGCCGCGATGCGCTTGTCATCCCTCCCCGCCGGTCCCTCTATGAGCGCGGTATGAAGGCATTGATTGCTCATGCGGCGCCGTACTCCCCGTTAATCGAAGCTACCGACATTCAGGGACATCTTTTTCTTGATGCCACGGGCACGGGCAGGCTCTTTGGCCGGGCAGTGGATGTGGCTGAGCGTATTCGCAGGGAAGTGATCGCGGCTCTGGGCATCAATCCCATCTGGTCGGTGGCTTCCAACAAGCTGATGGCCAAGATCGGCAGCCGAATGGTCAAGCCTGCTGGAGAGTATTGGGTTCGGGCCGGGGAGGAAACGGCTATATTAAAAAATCTTCCTCTGTGCCTGCTCCCGGGCCTGGAAGCAGATGATCTGAAAAAGCTGAGCGAATACCGCCTGTCCAGGGTTGGTGAAGTTGCCGCCTGGACTTTGGGGCAACTGTCCACGGTGTTTGGGTCCGAGGCCCGGGCCGGGCACCTGTATGAGTCGGTGCGGGGGATAGATTTGTCACCCATTCTGCCTGCCGGGCAGGCTCCCTCGGAAGTGACGGCGGAACACGAATTCAGCGAGGACACCAACGATGCCGGCCGGTTGCGCCTGGTGTTGCGGCAACTGGCCGAGGACGCGGGCCAGGAATTGCGGCGGCGGCGCCTGGCAGCCCGCCGCATCGGCCTGGTATTGGATTATTCGGACGGCATGCGCTGCATCCGGCAAACCACGCTTGCCGGTCCCACGGCCAATGATTTTGCATTATTTGACGCCTGCCTGATCGCTCTTGAACGTGCCTGGCTGCGACGCGTGCGTGTGCGGCATGTTCGGATGGTTTGCGACCGATTGGGCTATCCTTCCGGGCAATTGGACCTTTGGGAAGCCGAAGACACGCAAACCCGGCGGCGTGAAGGGCTGGTTTCAGCCGTGGACCGCATCCGAGGCCGTTTCGGTAGGGACGCGATCTACCTGGGCATTCGCCATCTAAGGAAAAATCCATGATTCCCTTGGCCATCCATTCCCATTTTTCCCTGATGAGAGGAACCGCATCCCCGGGCGAGCTTTGCCGAGCGGCACAAAAACACGGATACCAACGCTTGGCTCTTGCGGACCGGGATAATCTTTACGGACTATGGCCCTTCCTGGAGGCTTGTGAACGCCATAACATTGATCCCATTATCGGCGCTGAACTGACCGAGCCGTCTTCAAACAAATCCGCAGTCGTCCTGGTTAAGAATAATGAAGGATATCGCAATCTGTGCAGATTGATTTCCCAGCGCCATATGGACCATGAATTTGAACTTATCCGGGCGCTTTCAGCACACGCCCATGGACTGCTGATTCTGGGCAGGGACGCCGACCTGCTGACCGAACTGCTGGGGCAGGGAATCCATCCTGCCGCCGGCCTGGTTCCCGGCCCACAGGCAGCCGCGGTCCGTAAGCTCAGCCGGAAAATGAATCTCCCCCTGGTGGCCTTGCCTCCCGTCATGTTTTTGCAACCGGAGGATCACGCCGTGCACCGCCTGCTGCGGGCTATTGATCTCAACACCTCCTTGTCGCGTCTGCCGCCCGAGTCCGTCGCTCCTCCCCAGGCCCGTCTGATGAGCCCGGAGGAGTATGCGCTTCACTTTCAATTCCGGCCTGAAGCCCTAACCGCCACTCACGCGATGGCTGAACAATGTGAATTCAGAGGCCCGGACAGGCGCACGCTTCTACCGCCCTGGCAGGACAAAAGCGGCCTGACGGATCAAGAGGCGCTCCGCCGGGCGGTTTATGCCGGCGCCCGAGATCGCTACGGAGATGACCTGGGTGAAAATGTGGTGGACCGCCTTGAGTACGAGTTGAACGTGATCGGCATCAAAGGTTTTTCCGGGTATTTCCTGATTGTCCAAGACATCATCCGGCGCAGCCCGCGCATCTGTGGAAGAGGATCTGCCGCGGCATCGCTGGTGGCCTATTGCCTGGGAATCACCAACGTCTGCCCGGTCCGTCATAATCTCTATTTCGAGCGTTTCCTGAATCCCGGCCGCGATGATCCGCCGGATATCGACGTGGACTTTGCCTGGGACGAAAGAGACGAGGTCCTTCAGTCGGTGCTGCGGCAATATTCCGGCCGGGCCGCCATGGTTTGTAATCATGTGGCCTTTCAGCCCCGCATGGCGATCAGGGAAGTGGCCAAGGTGTACGGCTTGCCGGAGGCTGAAATAACGCGTGTTACCAAGCGGCTGCCGTGGCATTGGCCGGACGCTGCTGCGGCCGAGGGGGATATACAGGCTGAACTTCAGTCAACGCCCTTGCTCAAGGGAGTGGAATTTCCGCCTCCCTGGCCGGAAATTCTGCGTTTGGCGGCCAGGATCACCGGCAAGCCGCGTTATATTTCGGTTCATGTTGGCGGTATGGTCATTACGCCCGGAGAAATAACCGGCTATGCGCCCATCGAACAGGCGCCAAAAGGGGTTCCCATTCTGCAATGGGAGAAGGACGGGACCGAAACAGCTGGTCTGGTCAAGATTGACTTGCTTGGCAACCGCAGTTTGGCGGTTATCCGGGATGCCTTGGCAAATATTCGCGCCAACGGCATCGAATTCAACGAATCGGAATGGGACCCGGAAAACGACCAGGCTACCCAGACCATGATCGCTCAAGGGCGGACCATGGGATGTTTTTACATTGAAAGTCCGGCCATGCGGCTCCTGCAGCAAAAAGCAGGGATGGGCGATTTTGAACACCTGGTGATCCATTCCAGCATTATCCGGCCTGCAGCCAATGAATTCATCCGCGAGTACCTGAGGCGCCTCAAAGGAGGCGCTTGGGAGCCCCTGCATCCTCTGTTGGCGGATGTCCTGAATGAGACTTTTGGGATCATGGTTTACCAGGAAGACGTATCCAAGGCCGCCAGAGCCCTGGCCGGCTTTTCCTCTGCCGAGGCCGATGGATTGCGCAAAACGCTCGGTAAGAAGAACAAAGCCCGGCGCCTGCAGGAATTCAAGACACGTTTTATTGCCGGTGCCCAGGCCAGGGGCGTGGATGACGGAACCATTGAATCAACCTGGACCATGATTCTCAGCTTTGGGGGGTATTCTTTCTGCAAACCACACAGCGCCAGCTATGCACGGGTATCTTTTCAAGCGGCTTATCTCAAGGCGCATTACCCGGCAGAATTTATGGCCGCAGTTATCCGCAATCAGGGCGGATTCTACTCAACCTTCGCTTATGTATCGGAAGCCCGGCGCCTTGGCCTGGAAATCCTGCCTCCGGATATCAACCGAAGCCGGTATCATTGGCAGGGAGGTGGCAGGCAAATAAGAGCAGGCCTGCAATCAATCGCCGACCTTGAGGAAGAAACCAGGTTGCGCATTGTCGCCCAGAAGGATTCCGGGTGTTGCCGGAGTTTTGAAGACTTTCTTGAAGGCATACGTCCGGGCGAGAAAGAAATACGGGCACTAATTTATGCAGGGGCCTTTGACGGCCTGGCCCAGGACCGGGTGGCCCTTCTTTGGAGTTATGCAGCGTACCGAAAGAGCAGGCGGCCGGCTTTACCCGGCCAGGAGCTTTTTACTGCGCTCTTCATCCAGGACGTCCCAAAATTTCCATCGGCCACGCGGCTTGAACGTTTGCGTCAGGAATTCAAGGCACTCGGGTTTCTTTGCGGTTGCCATCCGTTAACGCTCTTAAACGGGAAACTTGACGGATTGCGCCTTGTCAAAGCCGGGGATATAGGGAAGCATGTCGGAAGGCGTATCCGGATTGCAGGCTGGCTGATTACCGCCAAGACCGTAGCCACGCGTCATGGCGATGCCATGGAATTCATTACTTTTGAGGATGAAACCGGCGTTGTGGAAACCGTGTTCTTTCCGGATGCCTACCAAAGGCTTTGCAGACAGATGGAATGGAACCGTCCTTTTATTTTATCCGGCAAAGTTGACGAGGAATTCGGGGCAATAACGTTGGCAGTGGATGATGCGGAACCCTTGATGGCCCGAGGGTCCAAAGGGAAAGGGGAAGGAAAAATCGGGAAAAGCAAGGCAGGAAAACACCTACGAAAGAAGTTGTAATGGATAAAGAAGAATTCGAGGTCTGAAAACATAAATAAGTACCGTGAAGTCAAGTGATGGGGGCCACCCGGCAGCTGATAAGCTAACTCCGGCCCCCATCATTATTTAGGAGTTAGGGCTTCTTCAATTTAAAAAATAGTCTTTTTTATTGACAATCAGATCAAAAAGGCAATAAGATCATTAAAATTAAAAATCATAAAATGATTGATAACAAACGATAATTACGATTGTATGTATAAAAAATAGACAAAAATATACACATTTATTGTGTTATATATAAAATTTTAATGTTTTTATACATAACTATGCCCAGGAGTTAAATGTGCCCATGTACCAGTTAAATAATCTGCCGCCCAAAGCGGATCTTGAATCAAAGGAGATATTAAAAAAAGCAGCCCGAGCGCACAGATATTTAGCAGAAGTAAAAGGCATTTCGCAAACCATACCCAATCAAAATATCTTAATCAATTCGTTAGGCCTTCAGGAAGCTAAGGATAGTTCTGCAATTGAAAATATTATTACCACCCAAGATGAATTGTTTAAACTTGGTCTTTTTAAAGAGATGCAAACCAGTCCGGCAACCAAAGAGGTTCAAAATTATGCCATTGCATTGAAAAAAGGATTCCAGTTGGTGCAAAAGAGCGGCATGTTGACCAGCAACACTATACTGGAAATTCAATCTGAATTGGTTAAACATAAGGCCGGGTATCGAAAACTTCCGGGAACAGAACTCAAAAATGATCAAACCGGTGAGACGGTCTATACGCCACCACAAAATGCCGATGATAGTTTGCGTTTGATGAATAACTTGGAGAAGTATATCAATGATGATCACCTTTCGCCGATAGATCCTTTAATTAAGATGGCGGTGATTCACCATCAATTTGAAAGCATCCATCCTTTTTATGACGGCAATGGAAGGACAGGGCGCATCCTCAATATTTTATATTTGGTTCAAAAAAAGTTATTAAACATACCGGTGCTGTACCTCAGCCGATACATTATTAAAAATAAAAATGATTATTATCGTCTTTTACAAGCCGTACGGGATCGGGAAGCTTGGGAAGAATGGATTTTATTCATACTTGCCGGGATTGAACAAACGTCGCGTCAAACCATACACATCATCCTGAAAATCAGAGAATTAATGATGGCCTACAAGCATGAGATTCGTCAAAAATACCGCTTTTATAGCCAGGATCTTTTAAACAATTTATTTTTTCATCCCTATACGAAAATAGATTTTCTGAAACGGGATTTAAACATAACCAGGATCACTGCCACAAAATATTTAAAC
>CAYVTN010000176.1:0-6508 GCA_964454395.1 uncultured bacterium
GTCCATTGGGTGAGATTGTCTTTCGTCTGGCTTTTGCCGTAATGGGTGTACTGATTTACCCGCTGCCGCTGGTGTTGGCCGCGGAAGGGTGGAAGATTTTCCGGCAAAAGGAAGTGGAGCATAAATCCCATAAACTGCTGGGCGCCTTGCTCGCCTTTTTATCTTTAGGCATTTTAATTGATTTGATCTATCCCCACACCCTGATTTTTGCCCGGGTGTCTTCCTTTTATTATTGGCACGGGGCCGCGGCCTTTTGGAAAAAGCTGCCGGCCGTCCTGCACCTTTGGACCGCCGTGGCCCTGCCGGCCGGAGGCTTGGTGGCGGACAGTATGAGCCGTTTTCTCCAGTCTGTTTTTGCCACCGTGGGTACCGCGATCCTGAGCGGCGTGTTGTTGGTGCTGGCCTTATACCTGTTGGAATTGGAGAACTACCTCCTGGGCGGTATCAAACGGCTGCGGGACAACCTGGCTGCGGCCATGACAAAAGCCAAAGAGGCCTCACTCAAGGGTTTTGATTATGCCCCCACCTCGGCCGCACCTCTGAGAAAAAAAGACAAGCCGGCCAACAGTAAAAAAATGGAATCCCCCGTGGTTGCAGAAACAACGGAGCCCCGTCCTAAAATCAAAATCAACGCCCTCCCCGGGCCCGGCGTTGCCAAAGCCTCCCCGACGGCAGCGGAAATAGCTTTGCCTCAAGCCGTGCCGGCTTCGGAGCGGGAAGCCATGATGATCACCACCGAAGACAAGCCTTACCAGCTGCCCGGTCTGGAGTTGCTGGAAAATCCCCAACATAATCCTGCCCTGACCACCGCTTATTTTGAGGCCATGAGCAAGACCCTGGAGCAGGCTCTGGCCCAATTCGGAGTGGCGGCCAAAGTGGTGGAAGTCTGCCCCGGCCCGGTGGTTACCCGCTACGAACTGCAACCCTCACCGGGAGTCAAAATCAACCGCATTCTATCGCTCAGCGATGATATTGCGCTGAGCATGCGCGCCGGTCATGTGCGCATTGAAGCCCCCATCCCGGGCAAAGGGGTGGTGGGGATTGAAGTGCCCAATCAGGAAAAACAAATCGTGGTCATTAAGGAACTGCTGGCCTCGGAGAAATTCAAGACCCAGTCCACCTTGCTGACCTTTGCGGTGGGCAAGGACATCGGCGGCGAGCTGATTTACGGCGAGCTCAACTCCATGCCCCATCTGCTCATTGCCGGCGCCACGGGGTCGGGCAAGAGCGCCTGCATGAACGGGATCATCAGCAGCATTCTTTACCGCGCCAAACCGGATCAGGTCAAACTGCTTATGATCGATCCCAAACGGGTGGAACTGACAGCCTACAACGGCATTCCTCATTTGATCAGCCCGGTGATCACCGACAGCCGGGAAGCAGCCGGCGCCTTGAGATTGATGGTGCGTGAAATGGAAGACCGCTATAAGCGTCTGGCAGAGTTGGGCGTGCGCGACATCGCCGGTTATAACCAGAAAGTACAGGAGGAACAGGCCGCCTGGCAGACCCGGGATCAGCAGGAGGAAGAGGTTTCCCGGCCGGTGCTGAAGCCGATGCCCTTTATCCTGATTTTTATCGACGAGCTGGCCGACCTGATGATGGTGGCGGCCAATGAAGTGGAAAACACCCTGGCCCGCCTGGCTCAGATGGCCCGGGCCGTGGGCATTCACATGGTGCTGGCCACCCAGCGGCCGTCGGTGGATGTGATCACCGGCGTGATCAAGGCCAACTTCCCGTCGCGCATTGCCTTTCAAGTCTCCTCCAAGGTGGACTCGCGCACCATCCTTGACGCCAATGGCGCCGATGCTTTGTTGGGCAAAGGGGATATGTTGTATTCCCTGGCGTCCCTGAACAAACCGCTGCGCGTGCAGGGTGTTTTTATTACCACCAAGGAAGTGGAACGGGTGGTGCGGTTTTGGAAAAAGCAGGGCCAGCCCGTTTTTGATGAATCCTTTTCCCAGGAAAAATTAAAAACCCTAGCCAATGGCAAGGGTCCGGGCGGCGGCCAGGAAGGGGAGGATGACCTGTATCAGCAGGCCGTGCTCTGGGTGGTACGGGCCAAACAAGCCAGTACCTCCATGCTGCAACGGCGTTTGAAAATAGGTTATTCCCGGGCTGCCCGGCTGCTGGACTTGATGGAAGAAAATGGCATTGTGGGACCTCCGGAAGGCAGCAAACCCAGAAAAGTGTTGGTGGAACAGGATGATGACATGGCCTCCAATGCTTTGGAAAGCCGGTAGCCATGAATCCAAAATATGCAGCGATACTTGTGCTGGGAGGATGCTTGCTGATGGGCGCAGGTCAACGGCCCCGGATCACGCCAACGGCTCCGGCAGTGCCGACAGCCAAACCCACGGCCAAGGCCACCGCCACGCCGGAGCCAATGAAGTTGTCTGCCGCAGGACGGGCCCTGGCCCGGGCCCAGGCGCATCTACTCTTTGTGCAGGCAGACTTTAAAATGACCGTGGCCGATCCGGTCAGCGGCAAAGTGGTGTTGAATGCCGGTGGGGAAGTATGGCTGGCCAATAAGCGGCGTTACCGCGTACAGTACCAACAGCCCCAAAAGCAATTGCTGGTCTCCAACGGCCGGCGGCGCTGGCTGTATCTGCAAGCCATCAACCAAGTGCAGCTCCAGGCCTTGCCGCCGGAGGGCAACCCTACTGAATTTTTTCTCGAACTGGGCGGCGGGTTGGCCCGCTTGGTGAAGCATGCGCGGGTTACACACCGCAAGGAAGGGATGCTCGATGTTTACACCCTGGTGCCCGGGGCCGGCAGTCTCTATCAAAAAGCCGTGCTTTGGACCAAAGGGAAAAATAAGTTGCCCGTTAAACTGGTGGTGCTGGCCGAACGCCGGGTACAGGTGACCTTCCGGATCAAACAGGTAAAATTGACGGAACAAAAGCTGACTCCGGCAGAAACGGGCCTGTTTAATTTTCAGATTCCCAAAGATGCAGAAGTGATTGAAATGTTGGGAAACATGCCTTAGGTGAATGGCCATGCCAAGGCATGAGGACAAAATAAAGCAAAAACACTCTTTCCGCAATAGGAGCCGCCTTATACGGTGGCAACGGCATGTTCAATTTCATGGAGGATGGTGAACGTCGATGACGGAAACAAAGAGAACAGAAGTGGAAGAACAAGCCCAGGGGGTGGAGCTGGGCATTGGGGAGAAGCTTAAAGCGCAGCGCAAAGCACAGGGCATATCCTTGGTGGAAGTCATGGAGCACACCAAGATCGCCAAAAAGTATTTGGAAGCCTTGGAAGAGGAACGCTTTGACTTTTTGCCATCGCCGGCCTATATCAAAGGATTTCTACGCGCCTATGCCAAGTATTTGGAACTGGATGACGAAAAAATGATTCGCCAGTACAAAGCCAGGTTTCATACCACGGAAAGGGAAGAGGAAAACGAGAGCGCCGAAGTGCAGGAAAAACAAAACAACCAGTCCATTTGGATTCCCCTGTTGTCCATGATTATTCTGGCCGGATTGGGAGCAGGTGTATTTTTACTCTGGCCGTCGGAAGAACCGCAGGATCAGGAAGTCGTGCAGGAAGCTGTGGTGCCCAACGCCGTGAACGAAAGCGCGCAAGAAGCCATACCGGCCGTGCCGGGCGCCAATGACATGTTGACTTTAAAAATCCGCGCCAAAGAACGCACCTGGATCACCCTGATGATTGACGGTAAACAGGAACCGGACATTACCCTGGCGGCCAATGAAGAGCGGCAGTGGCGGGCCAAGGACCGGTTTGTTCTTTGGACCGGCAATGCCGGCGGCATTGAAGTATATTTTAACGGCGTCCTGCAACCGGCCCTGGGCAAAACCGGGGAAGTGAGGAAGGAAATCATTTTTGAGAGAAAAACGCCGGTAGTGAATACGGAGAGCACTCCGGATCAGCCGTAAAATGGGGTAAAAGTAACGCAACTTCGGAAAATTTTCTTTTCCGGGCTTGGGAATCGGTAAAGAGAAGCTGTCCGTGCATAAGGGACAGAGGAACCGGCCGGGCATCACCCATGCTGCCGCTGGTTTTCGAAAGTACCTTAGGACGTGAAGCCACTCACGGCTTATCTCGCGGCCCGATATCCGGGCCGGAAAAGTAACTTTACCGAAGTCGAGCATGTCATTTTTTACAGGAGGTCAAAATGGCGCAAGACCATTCTTTTGATATTGTCTGCCAGTTGGACAAACAGGAAATCACCAATGCTGTTCAGCAAACGGAACGGGAAGTGAGCCAGCGTTATGATTTTAAAGGGGCCCAGGTGAAAATTGATTTTGATGCCAAGGCCATGACCTTGACGCTGAGCGCGGAAAGCGACTTCAGGTTGAAATCTTTGGGCGACGTGCTCGATGCCAAGCTCAGCAAACGGCAAATCCCCCTGGCCGCCATCAAGAAAGACAAAATCGAGACCTCCTCCAGCGGTCATGCCCGTCAAGTGGTGCATCTGCAGACCGGGATTCCCGGGGAAAAGGCCAAAGACATCGTTAAGCTTATCAAAAATATGAAATTAAAAGTGCAGGCAGCCATTCAGGGCGACCAGGTGCGCATCAGCGGCAAGGTTTTGGATGACTTGCAGGCTGTCCAGAAAATGATTAAAGATGCAGCCCTGGATATTCATGTCCAATTTACCAATTATCGGTGAGGGTGAGACCATAACCATGCCTTCTTCCGGCGGGCGTCGTCCTGTGACAGTGGCGGCCATCACCCTGGGCTGCCCCAAAAATCAAGTGGACACGGAAAATCTTTTGGGCGCCTTGGGTGCGCAGGGGTTGAAATGGATCGATGATCCCCGGCGGGCCGACTGGCTGCTGGTCAACACCTGTGCCTTTATTCAAAGCGCGGAGGAAGAAACGGTCCAAGCCCTGCTGCAGGCAGCAGCGCTCAAAAAGAAACAGGGCGTTAAAAAGTTGATTGTGACGGGTTGCCTGGTGAAAAAGCACGGCGCCGTCCAATTGCAACGGCTCATTCCGGAGATTGATCTGGCCCTGCCTCCGCAAGCCCTGCAGGAGTTGTCAAACCGGGTGCAGCCGTGGTTGCCTGGTGTCAAGCAGTCCGAGTCAAAGACGCGGGCCGTGCGGCCCCTGCTCTCCGGGCCGGGAACAGCATTTTTAAAGGTTGCAGAAGGGTGCTCGCGGCGGTGTGCATTTTGCCTGATTCCCCAATTAAGGGGTCCCTTGCATTCGCTGGCCATGGATGCTATTGTGGAAGAGGCCCAAGGTCTGGTCAGGGCCGGAGCCAAGGAATTGGTGGTGGTGGCCCAGGACACCAGCAGCTACGGCCGGGATCTTGATCGCCGCAGTACGCTGCCCCATCTTGTTGATCGTCTGGTGAAGATCAGGGGATTGGAATGGCTGCGGCTAATGTACCTCAATCCAGACAGCATCAGCGAGGCCTTGCTGCAACGCTTTGTCCATGAGCGCAAAGTAGTACCTTACATCGATATGCCCATTCAACACGCCCGGTCTGCTTTGCTGAGGCGCATGCACCGTACCGGCGGGCATGATCAGTGGCTGCGCCTGATTGCAAGAATCAGGCACCTCCTGCCTGACGTCAGTCTGCGCACGACGGTTCTGACCGGGTTTCCGGGGGAAACGGAAAAGGACCATCAAGCTTTGAAGGCATTTTTACAACAAGCCCGCTTCGATCGTCTGGGTGGTTTCATTTACTCCCGCGAAGCCGGCACGGCTGCGGCGGCCATGACATCGCAGGTTCATTATGCCACGAAATTAAGAAGGCAAAGGGAAATCATGCTGCTCCAGGAGAGCATCAGCCAGGCGAACCTGCGTCAACGGCTGGGCAGGCGGGTGCGCTGCCTGGTGGAGGAACCCTCAGGTTCCGAGCATGTTCTGGCCAGGACGCCCTGGGATGCACCGGAAATTGACGGAACGATTATTCTGCAAGGTCAGGCGCCATCAGGCAGCATGGTCACCGCAAAGGTGACGGGCGCCACCATCCATGATTTGGAAGGGATTATCCTGTGAGCTGGATCAGAACCATCAGTCATTTGAATCTGCCCAACAAACTGACCTTGAGCCGCATTGCAGCCGCGCCTGTGCTTATGGTCTGCCTGCTTTCGGAAACCCTGATAGGCCAGTACCTGAGCCTGTTTATTTTTATCGCGGCCTCGATCACTGATTACTGGGACGGCCGTCTGGCCCGGGAACGCCACCTGGTCACCAACTTTGGGAAAATCATGGATCCTTTGGCGGATAAACTGCTGGTCACGACCGCTTTTGTATCCTTCGTACAGATGAATTACGCACCCGCCTGGATGGTTATTCTCATCATCGGCCGTGAGTTTGCCATCACGGGCCTGCGCGTGCTGGCCGCAGTCCAGGGTAAAGTCATCGCCGCCTCCGCGGCCGGCAAACATAAAACCATTTCCCAGATTGTCACCATCATTGTCATTCTCACGGTTAATGTGGTGGTGGTTTCCTTAAAGGCCTGGGTCCCGCCCTGGCAGGAAACGTTGTACCACCTTGGAGCTTTTGGCGAGGTCCTGTTGCTGGTGGCG
>CAYVTN010000177.1:0-3602 GCA_964454395.1 uncultured bacterium
CATGATGGGTTACCAAGCGTCAACCTATGCACGATTCGGCACGCCTGAAACGACTGCGACCTTGCTTCTGGGATTGGCTTTTTTGTTTTCAACTGGTAAATACAGGTTGAATTCTTCAAAAATAACCACAACCATTTTGGTGATTTTATTTGCTGCCTTGGCTGCCTTGAATAAGGAAGCCTGTATTCTCATGTTACCATCTTTGGCGGTTTTTAAGTTATGGAACAGCATTAGAGATAAAAATAACAATTTGGTGACGGCGTGGAAAGAAAGCAAGGCTATTGTTGTTGGTTTGCTGGTTTTATTTGTTGTTTTAGTAGTTTACATCAAGGTTATGGCCATATCAGGTCCGGGTTATGCAGGAATTTCAAAGGAAACATTTGCCCTTCACAATATTATAAAAGTAATAAAATCCATGGTTAGAAAGACTAGTTTCGGAATGGCCATCATTGCCAACGGCTACTTATGGTGGCATCTAATGAGATCAAAAAAACGGATTAGTGCTGATCTTATTGGATTTTATATAACCTGTATTTTAATTATTGTCCCTCAATGGATTATTTATTCCAAGTCGGGATTTCAAGATCATTATTTCTTTCCCATCATCATTGGTATTGCACTGTTGACAGTTTACCCTCTTCATTTAATACGACAAATTAATAAATGGCTTTTTAATACCATGATCATCCTATTGGCATTGTTCGTTGGCATCCAGGCGCAATGGACTTTTGGCTATTTTAAACGTGTAGCCAATGAAACCGTTCAGCAAAAAATGATGATAAAAGACATAGCTAAGAATGTTGACCAAAAAGGTAAAATTATTATTTTCGGAAATCCTTACGTCCATAACGAGAAACTGTTTGGATTCAAAACCATATTTTCAGACATTCTAAAAAGAAAAAATGTCTATTTGGCAACACTTAGTTCAAAGGATAAACAGTTCAAAACATTTAGTTTGGCCAAGGAAGAATTGCCTTGGCTCTATCTTGGTCGGGCACCGCTTGTTGAAAGATATGATCATCGGACAATTGATGATTTAAAGGCGGCGGAGCTGTCCGATGTGGAGGCTATTATCGTACTATCTCCCCGGGAGCTCCGGCAGGATGTGCTGGTAAATATTAAGCGCTGGTTTGATCCAACACTATATTTTTACAAAGACTATCCTGAAAATGAAGTCGGCATTTACTTTAAAAAACCGACCCTCAATTAATTGCTCATCGGAAAAATGGAATTGGTTGCAAATGAGCCTTTAACCAAATCCTGACCTTCCTCTTCATTATTCGGCATTGACATGCCCCGCTATTACGATCACAATAGAGCCACCTGTTTGGGACACGCGGCCCGGAGAAAAGTGTCCAAGACGGTGAAAGGAGCGAGGGCGATGAAACGGTTTAAGAATATCCTCTGTTATTACAACAAAAAAGACGATAAGGTGGCTCTGGCGACTGCCTTCAACCTGGCCAAGAAAAATGGAAGCAAGCTGACCGTCATCGACATTGCCGATCACCTGCCACCCGAATGTGAAGGTCAAGACCTTACACCTGATAAAAACATGCCCCATCTGCATTGCAAGGAATATCTGGATATGGTGGTCAAGCCCTATCAAGATCAGGGCGTGCCCATTAAAACTCAAATCATTAAAGGCATTCCCATCGTTAAACTGGTCAAAGCCATTCAGAAAGCCCACTATGACCTGGTGGTGACCAGCACCATTGGCATTCCCCTTAAAGGTATTTTTTGGGACAGCATGGCTTTGAAATTAATTCGCAAATGCCCGGTGCCGGTATGGATTATTCCCGCCCAGGCAGGCAAAAGCTTCAAACACATTGTGGCTGCCGTGGACCTGGGGGATGACAAAAAAACCAAAGCCCTCAATAAAAAAATATTGGAATTGGCGTCTTCGCTGGCGCTCATGCACCAGGGTCACCTGACGGTGGTGCACGGCTGGCTGGCGGAAAGGGAGCTCAACCTGATTACCTGGCACACCCCGATTGACAAAGTTGAATACGAACGCGTTAAATCGGAGATGAAAAAAAGCAAGGCCGATCAGCTCCATGAACTGGTGAAACCCTATCATCAGGAAGGCCTGACCATCACCACCAAACTGGTCGAGAACAAAGGCGCCCTGGCCATTGTCGATACGGCGGAAGAACTCAAGGCGGATCTGACGGTCATGGGCACGGTGCACCGCACCGGCATTGCCGGATTCCTGATGGGCAGCACGGCCGAAGAAGCGCTGCCGCTGCTGAAATGTTCGCTGCTGGCCATCAAGCCCGAAAGCTTTAAGTCGCCCATTGTCTAGGAGCTTGAGCAACTAAATCCTCAACCCATTAACGATCGGGAAAGGGGCATCATGAAACTGCTGAAAAAATTGTTGGTCTCCGTTGATTTTAGCGATGATGCTCAGATTGTGGTCAACCAGGCGGCGGCCCTGGCCAAACTCTTCAACTCCCGTATTATCCTGATTCACGTGGTGCCCACGGCGATCAGTAAGACGTGCGACCTCGATCACCTGCTCCAACCGGCCACTCAATCACTGGAGAAGGTCAGTGGCGGCTTGCAGGAGCAGGGGGTGGATGTCGAATCGAGCCATGTGTTCTGTGCCGAACCTTTTGAGGAACTCCTTTATCAAGCGGAACGCTTTGGAGTCAACCTCGTCGTCATGGGCGCCAAGGATTACGAACCGGACGGTGAAACCGGCCTGGGCGTCACCACCAGGCGGGTTATCCGGAAAAGCCAAAAGCCCGTTTGGGTGGTGCATTCCCAAACCCCTTTTCCACCTGCCGCGATCCTGTGCGCGGTGGACTTCTCCGAAGCCTCTCAAAGAGCCTTAAAAAGCGCGATCACCCTGGCGCGCACCCTCAACACCAAGCTGCATGTACTCCATAGTGATAATGACAAGCTGCGCTTGCCCGGCCACTTTGAACCTCTGACCACCAGGGAAAAAATCGCCTTGAAGCGTCAGGCCGTGGAAGGGGAATGGGAACGTTTCCTGGAAGCCTTTGATTTTCATCAGGTGCAGTGGGAAAAACATCTGGTGAGCGGTGATCCTCGTCAGGCCATCCTGCATGCCGTCGGGCTGTTGAAAGCTGATCTGATCATGCTGGGCAGTATCGGTCAGAATAGGTCCTCCAAACTCCAATTAGGGTCGGTGGCGGAAGCGGTCATCAGATCATCGGGCGTCAGCTTGATGACGTTTAAAAATGAGCATGCCATCAAATTGGAAGTGGACAAGCTTTTGGTCAGCATCACCGATCAGTTCAACCAAGGCAAAGAACTGCTGGAAAACGGCCTGGCCGACGAGGCCATTGCTTTTTTTGAGCAGTGCCTCCGTGAAGACATCATGTTCCTGCCCGCCTGGGAAGGCTTGGCGGAAGCTTACCACCGCCTGGGCATGAAAGAAAAAGCCCAACAAGCCTTGGATAATATGGAGTCCATCAAGAAACGGCTCTGGGAAAGAAAAGTGGAATTTGAACTGAAGCAACGATTTTGGAAAAAAAACTAAACCAAAAACCCGAACCTGTGTCCAATGACAACCGGCAGGCAGATGCCTGCCGGCCTCCTTATCCTTTGCGACGTGCTCCTGCATGACTCCCGACCGG
>CAYVTN010000177.1:3702-6506 GCA_964454395.1 uncultured bacterium
AATAGCTATTATCTGGAAGGGACGCTGCGGACATCTGCGATGTCCTTCGCAGCCCCGACCGGAATAGCTATTATCTGGAAGGGACGCTGCGGACATCTGCGATGTCCTTCGCAGCCCAATCCATCACAGGAGGTAGTGCCATGGATCAATTATTGGACCGCGCCTGGCACGCTATGGACCTGCAAGAGGTCACAGCGTTGCTGGAAACCCATCAGGAGATCGGCCTTTCCGGCGTTGAGGTTAAAGGCCGTCTCGAAACTTTTGGCCCCAACACCCTGACGGCGAAAAAAGCCGTCAGTCCGGTCAAACGATTCCTGCTGCAATTTCATAATCCACTGGTTTATATTTTGCTCACTTCAGCCGCAGTGACCGGCGTACTGCAGGAGTGGGTGGATTTTTCCGTCATTCTTGGTGTGGTGCTGGTCAATGCAGTGATCGGCTATATTCAGGAAGCTAAAGCCGAGCAGGCCATCGAGGCTTTGAAACGGGTGGTCTCCACGGAAGCCACGGTCATCCGTGATGGCGAGACCGAACGCATAGCTTCCGACGGCCTGGTGCCCGGTGACGTGGTGTTGCTCGAGTCGGGCGATAAAGTGCCGGCCGACCTGCGGCTTTTCCAAAGCAAGGAGCTGCGTATCTCGGAGAGCGCGCTTACCGGAGAATCGCTGCCCGTGGAAAAAGCCGTTCCTCTGCTGGACAAGGAAACCGTGCTGGCCGACCGCTTTAACATGACCTATTCGGGAACCCTGGTGGCTTCAGGCCGGGGCAGGGGACTGGTGGTGGCCACCGGCAACCAAACCGAAACAGGCCGCATCTCAAACCTGATCAACCAAGCCACCAATTTGGAAACACCGCTGACCCGCAAGATTGCCGGCTTCAGCCGTTTGTTGTTATGGGTGATCCTTGGTCTGGCCGGAGTAACCCTGGTCATCGGACTGTTGCGACGTCAGGCTTTTGTGGAGGTTTTTATGAGCGCCGTGGCCCTGGCGGTGGGCGCCATTCCGGAAGGCCTGCCGGCCGCGGTTACCATCACGTTGGCCATTGGCGTCAACCGCATGGCCAAAAAGCGGGCCATCATCAGGAAAATGCCGGCCGTGGAAACCCTGGGCAGCACCACCGTCATTTGTTCCGATAAAACCGGCACCCTGACTAAAAATGAAATGACCGTGCAGGTGGTTTATGCTGGAGGCGAACACTTCAGCCTTACCGGCACGGGCTATGATCCGGACGGTCATGTCCAGCAGCATCAGCAGGTCCTGACGGAGCTCCACAATCAGGCCTTGCTGGAGACATTCACCGCCGGGGTGTTGTGTAATGACGCCGGTTTGAAAAAAGAACAGGACCTTTGGAAAGTTCAGGGCGATCCTACGGAAGCCGCTTTGCTGGTGAGCGCCCAAAAAGCAGGCGTGGATCAAAAAGCGTTGTTGTCCAGGCTGCCCCGGGTGGATATGATACCTTTTGAATCAGAGCGGCAGTACATGGCCACCTTGCACGATACGGGCAAGGAGCTGCCCAACCTGATTTATCTCAAAGGGTCGGTGGAAAAAGTACTGGCCCGTTGCACTGAGGCCCTGTCGCCCCAAGGCAAGTCCGTGGACCTGGACAAGGGAGCTGTTTTAAAGGAAGCAGAGGAAATGGCGGCTCAGGGCCTGAGGGTACTGGCCTTGGCCAAGCGCGCCATTGGAAACGAGGAAAAAAGCCTGGAATGCGCCGAGGAGCTAGACACCCCCAGTACAAGCCCCTTCTGTGGTGAACTGACAGGGCGGCTAATTTTCTTGGGCTTGCAGGCCATGGTTGATCCGCCCCGGCCGGAAGCCATTACTTCCATTCACGCCTGCCGGCAGGCAGGGATCAATGTGAAAATGATCACCGGCGATCATGTGCTTACGGCCAAAGCCATTGCCGGTCAATTGGGGCTGGGCGACGAGAATGACGAGGTTCAGGCTATCAGCGGCCAGGAATTGGAAGCCATGAGTGACCATACCCTGTTGGCCAGGCTGCCAGAGGTTTCCGTCTTTGCCCGGGTGGCGCCGGAACAAAAACTGCGCCTGGTTAATACCTTGCAAACCCTGGGGCAGGTGGTCGCCATGACCGGTGACGGCGTTAATGATGCGCCGGCGCTGAAGCAGGCGGATATCGGGGTGGCCATGGGCAAGGGCGGCACGGAAGTGGCCAAGGAGGCCTCGGACATGCTGTTGACCGATGACAACTTCGCCACCATTGAAAAAGCGGTGGAAGAAGGCCGCGGCGTTTTTGACAACCTCACCAAATTTATCGTGTGGACTCTGCCCACCAACCTGGGTGAAGGCTTGGTGATTTTGGCCGCCATCGTGGCGGGCATCACTTTGCCCATCCTGCCGGTGCAGATTCTGTGGATCAATATGACCACGGCCGTGCTGCTGGGTTTGATGCTGGCCTTTGAAACCAAGGAACCGGGCATCATGGCCAGGCCTCCTCGAGATCCCAACACACCCATTATCACAGCCCAATTGGTGGTGCGCATCATTTTGGTTGCTGCGTTGATGCTGATAGGCGCCTTCGGGCTATTCGAATGGGAACTGCGGCAGGGCGGGGATGTGGACAAGGCCAGAACCACGGCAGTCAATGTATTCGTCATGATTGAAATGATCTACCTGCTCAATTGCCGGTCCCTGACCAAATCCATGTTCCACCTGGGGGTGTTCAGCAATCCCATGATTATCATAGGCATGCTCACCATGTTGCTGCTGCAACTGCTGTACACCTACGCGCCGTTTATGCAGCAGGCGTTTAAAAGCGCGCCCATCGGCGGCAAAGAATGGCTC
>CAYVTN010000178.1:0-6503 GCA_964454395.1 uncultured bacterium
CTTTGCGTCTTTGTGGGAGTAAATTCTTTAATATTTGGGAAATGCATCGAAAGGCCTGTCATGACCGAACGTTACCCTGCCATTGACCTCCAGCGCGCCGTGGTCTACCGCGAGGACAAGCTGGTTTTAAAAAATGTAACGCTCCAATTCCGCCAGGATGAACATGTGGCCGTTCTGGGTCCCAATGGATCGGGAAAATCAACGCTTATCAAGGTGCTCAGCGGCGATCTTCATCCCCTGCACCGGGACGAACCTCCGCCGGTGAAATTATTCGGGGAAGCGCGCTGGGACCTTTTTCAGCTGCGCAACAAGCTGGGCGTGGTGACCAATGAATTGCAGGAAACCCATTTAAAGCCCATTCCCGGCGAGGATGTGGTGCTCTCCGGTTTTTTTGGGAGCATCGGCCTGCACCAACATCAGCAGGTCACGCCTGCCATGCGCGCCAAAGTAAATTCCGTAATGCGTTTCATGGATATTCACGGCTTGCGGCGCAGGCTGATGACCGAAATGTCCTCCGGCGAATCGCGCCGTTTTCTCATCGCCCGGGCTTTGGTGCATGACCCCAAGATGCTTGTGCTTGACGAACCCTTCAACTCCCTTGACATCCACGGACGGGTGATTTTCAGCAAGGTGATCCGGAAATTGGCGCAGCAAGGCCATTCCCTTATTTTGGTCACCCATGCCCTGGAAGAGATCATTCCGGAAATCAACCGGGTGGTGCTGATCAAACAAGGCCGGGTATTTGCCGACGGGGACAAGGCCGATGTTTTGACAAGTAAAACCATTTCCCGTCTTTACGATCTTCCGCTTACCGTCAATCACCAGGATCAGCATTACTGGGTGATTCCACGATAGGCACCCGCGCATTCCCGACTTTCCAAAATTTCCGCTTCAGATTTTCTGCTTTATGTCATAATACTGACATCCGGTTTATCCGGCGTTCAACATCTTCAGCAGAGGAAATCGCCATGCCGCAAGCGCCCATGATCCTTGATTTCAATTGGTCTTATTCCTGGGAAAAAGTTTATAACGAGTTGATGGAAGATGTATGGAAAATCGGTTATAACAACCAAGTCATGTATGACATTGTGCCAGAATTCATGGAGTGGACCTTTAATCAATCAAGGGATATCCTCGTTGGCGCTTATGACCAGGGCCGCCTGGCCGGCTTTTTAGGCGGTAATTACCGCCAGGTCAGATGGGGCGGACAAAGCGTTGATGTTTACTTGGCGCATTTATATTGCGTAGCCCGCGCTTTTCGCCATGGCCGGGTCGGCTATAAGCTGCTGACCCAACTGTTGCAAACTGTTTTCAGCCGCAATCCTCATGCCTTGATATTGGGTTATCTGGATGACGGCCATGAGACGGATCAATCATTTCAACGATTCCTGAAGCTGACGCCTTATGCCGGCCGCCGGTTATTGCGCACCAACTTTTATACCAAAATATTGAACCTTAAACAGGTGGATGGAGCGGAGCCTTTCACCGGCATTGATCGGTTGGGATTGTTGGCGCCTGTCCGCAGGTGGATCGAACATATTCCCAAAGCGTCTTTTACAAACAGCCTTATCCGACCTTACCGGCCTGATGATTTGACGGCCTGCCTGGGACTGCTTAACCAATATCAGCATAAACCGTCCTTAAAACTGATCCGCGTCTGGACCGGTGAAGAATTGGCCAAGCAGTTAAAATATAAGGACATCAGTCATACCTGGGTCTGTGAGCGCCGGGGCCGGGTGGTGGGATTGCTTAATTATTATGTCATGACCCTGCGGGGAAAGATTAATATTCAAGTGGCCATTTTGGATGACGTCCATTTTGATCAAATGACCTTGGCGGAACAAAAAAGCATGCTCACTGCGGCTTTAACCCATCTTAAAACCCAACACATCACCGCCATGATTACCCAGCACGCGGCCTACTTTCCCAAGGTTGCTTTTAAATGGGCCCGGTTTATCACTTATCCCCGTTACATCAATTTGGTTGCCCTGGGAAAGCCTGAAACCTTGGCCCTGTTGCCTGATCTCAAACCGCATCAGCTCTACCTGGAACACCGCTGATGGGATCGGATCGTGAAACCGGAGATTACATGGCCCATGGGCAGCTCTGCCGAAAGCGCGGGAGGCGCTTATGAAAAAGCGTGGTAAAAGCTGGTACAAGCTCCACAGGATGGGGGACGATGTCCTCGACCAGGTGCTGCTTTTCTACATGGGCGAAGCATGGGCGGGCCTGACCGATATCGGTGAGGTGCTCGAAACAGCGGGCCGCGTCAAAGTAAAGGACCCGCGGAGCTGGGCCCGCGAATGGCGCAAGACAGCCGAGCGCGTGGATGCAGCCGCCCGCCATAGCGAAGCCGACGGTCACGTGTTCAGCGCCGGGGAACTCAGTTTAAGGGCGGCGAGCTACTACCGGGCGGCCCTCCACCGTCACATGGAGCCTTTTTCGCCTGAGGTGCCCGAGCTGACAACCAAAGAAGTGGACGCTTTCGTTCGGGCTATGCGTCTTCTTAACCTGCCGGTGGAACGCGTGGCCATCCCCTATGAGAAGACCACCCTCCCCGCCTACTGGTATCATCACGCCGATACAGTGCGCCGTCCTGTTCTTATCGCCCACCAGGGCCGCGATGCCTGGGCGGAGGACAATTTTTACATCGGCCGCGAGGCGCTGAGGCGCGGCTATAACTGCCTCATCGTCGACGGTCCGGGCCAGGGCTCCACCCTGCGGCTGCAGGGGCTTGCTTTCCGGCCTGATTGGGAAAAGGTCATATCACCGGTGATTGATTGGCTCGTGGCGCGCCCGGACAGCAATGCCAAGGTCATCGGCCTTATGGGCATGAGCATGGGCGGCGCGCTCGCGCCGCGCGCCGCAGCATTCGAGCCGCGCATTGCTTTTTTGGTCGCCAACCCGGGCGTCAGCAACTGGTCGGCCACCTTCTTTCGCACCCTCGACGAAATCAGCCCGATGATCGGGAAGTTTTCGGAATCCAATCCCCGCCTTTTGAATTTTCTGATGACCGCGGCCGGAAAATTAAGCCCTTTTTTGCAGTGGGGCCTCACGGACACCATGTGGAAACACGGCGTGAAGACCCCCTCCGCCCTGATGGCTGAAATGCGGCATTATGATGCCAGCGTTGACATCAAACGTATAACCTGTCCCACCCTGGTGGTCGACGCCGAGGCCGAGGAATACGGCGACGCCAAGGTCTTTCACGACGCCCTCAAGTGTCCGAAAACCTATCTTCTTTTCACGGAAGCCGAGGCAGCCCCGCTTCACGTCCAGACCGCGTCGCTCGCCATCGGGAGCCAGCACATTTTCGACTGGATCGACGATACGATTGCAATGCTGCGGCAGAACCGGTAAGGACATCAGAATGATTAGGGAACAGGCGTCAGCCGCTTTGTCGCATGTCCCGGAACTTTATATATCTTAAGTCAGCTTAATGGCAAAGGCTCTTTACCAGCCAAACGATAGCTCGTACTGCGTCCGCCCGCGGCGTTCTTTATGAAAATTCCCCGCGCTTTAAGCTCCTGAATATCCCTCAACGCCGTATCCGTGGAGCATCTTGCCAGCTTGGCGTATTTGGAGGTATTCATATGCCCTTTAAAATCATCCTCCAGCATGCGGTTGACGATAAGCCGCTGCCTTTCATTGACGGGTTCCATGTTGATTTTATTCCATAACCCTGCCTTGAACAGAACATTGCCCAGACGTCCTTCGGCACCGCTAATAGCGCCGCCCAGGCAATGGAGGAACCACTCCAGCCAGCTCGTGATTTCCGGCGTGTGGCGCTGTTGCTTTTCAAGTTGCGCATAATAGTCTTTTTTCTCGGATTCCATTTGCATGGAAAGACTGTAGAAGCGGTCCGCCAGGCCGTCAGCCCGCGCCAGCGCCATATCCGCAATGGCTCTGGCCATACGGCCGTTACCGTCTTCAAAGGGATGGATGGTCACAAACCATAAATGTGCGATCCCGGCTTTCAGAACAGGATCAACTTTGCCTTTGCCCTCGAACCATGCCAGAAAGGCCGCCATCTCCTGTTCAAGCCGATTGGCAGCAGGGGCTTCAAAATGAACTTTTTCACGTCCAACCGGACCGGATACAATCCGCATCGGTCCGGCTTCCACTGTGCGCCAGTCGGCCACTGTGATGCGATGCATCCCGCTGCGTCCTGTTGGAAACAGCGCTGCATGCCATCCGAACAACCGTTCTTTGGTGAGCGGCCGGATAAATTGCCGGGCCGCGTCAAGCATCATATCAACAATGCCTTCAACATCACGGCCGGCAGGACCAAGTCCTGCGCTTTCAATGCCTAAGCGGCGGGCAATGGAAGAGCGCACTTCTCCGGAATTAAGGCTTTCCCCCTCAATGGCCGAAGAGTTCACTACTTCATTGGTAAGTGTGTTAAGGCTTGCTTCACGCTTGAGGTCAAAGCCCAAGCCTTCCATTTTTCCCAAAAGCCGCCCCTGGGCATACCGGATCCCGGCAAGCTGATTGCCAATTTTTTCAGCATTCCAGGTAAAATTCGGCCAATTCTGATGTTCATATATCCACATAATGTCCACCAATCACTGCAATTTATGCAGTGATTATAACCCCTATTCACCGCATTGACAAGAATATTCGTTGCATTTTTTGCGGTGATTAATGATGCTATTCTCCGCCGAAACAGGTGCCAGCCACTTTTTCTGAGGCTTTTCCAAGAGGAACATATTATCTTGTTGATCAACTAAACCGTGCGGCACTTTCCATTGTTGCCAACATAGCTGAAGGCAATGGTCGCTGGCATGTAAAAGATCGGAAATCTTTTTTCTGGATCGCACGCGGCTCAACCCAGGAGTGCGTGGCTATCTTAGAAGTATGCAGACGCAGGGAACTAATCGCACTGGAAATCCATGAGGCGTTTCGGGATGATTTGGAGCGGATCGGAAAAATGATTTGGGAAAACCGGTGCCAGCCACCGGTCTCCTTCCCAATCCTGGCTGGGACGCCAGTAAATCTCACGGGGCAGCATTGTTTTCGCGATTGAATTGCAAAACATCAATGACGTTGTTGTTCAATCACGCTTTACTGCTCCGTTACATTATAGCCAAAGATATTGCGCCTATTCGCGCATTGCATTTGTACATGACAGCGAATTGGTGCGAAGGTTTATTTGTTTCCTGCAAGAGAGGTTTCTCTCTGATTGCACATCGGCGAATATCCTCGATTACTTCCTCTCTTCCTCTCTGAAATCCGCATTATTTAACAGGTGCCGATTTAACCGGTTTTTGGACAATTATGGCGATATGTGGAATTTTGGAAATTACAAAAATGACTGTTAAATGAGCATTGTAGACATAATGTCAGATACTGAGCAGGGGTTATCTCTCTTGCCAAAGAGAGACAGATTCACCAACCAACGCAGCAGTGTGGCCGAAAATGCTTTTCTTTTTACCAATATCTGTTTAAAATAACCATTCAAACAGTTGGGGGTGAATGAATGGATTTTGAAAAACAAGTCCAATATTGGCGAGCTGGTGCTGATGAAGAAATATTGGCTGCCAAAGCCTTATATCGGGACAAACTCTACACCCAATGCCTATTTCATGCTCATTTGGCATTGGAGAAAATATTGAAAGCACACGTGTGTCGTAAAACGAATGATTTGGCGCCATGGATACATAACTTGAGCCGATTGGCAGAAAAGGCCCAACTACATCTTTCCGAACGGTTCATTGATATCTTGGCGGATATGAATGGATATAGCTTGGAAGGGCGGTATCCGGACCAGGTAAAAGGCGGAATAGCCCAAGACGAATGTCGCACTAAGTTGGAACAGAGCGAGGAGGTTTTAAGATGGTTGACAACGGAATTATCGAAAGCGTAAAAAAATACTTGTCCAGATTGAACGAGGAAGGAATCCCTGTGCAATTTGGCGTTGTTTTTGGTTCATATGCGCGAGGAAAAGCGAATGAATGGAGCGACATTGATTTGGTCGTGGTATCAAAAAAATACGACCAAGTCTATTCCCGTGAAGAGGTGAATCGCCTGTGGCGGGCAGCGGCACGCACGGACAGCCGGATTGAACCAATCCCATGCGGCGTGGAAGAATGGGAAAAAAATGATGAACGAATAATTATCGGGATGGCCAGACGCGAAGGCGTAAAAATAGCCGCCTAAGCATGGAAAATGAGCTGCTGAAAGAGCAAATCTCTGACCTTGACAAGCAAATTATTGAACTCCAGAACCAAAAAAGCCGGCTTGAAGCTGAATTAAATAAAGCAAGTTTTCTTGCTCCTCCGGTGCAGAATAAAGTCCTTAAACCAACCAATAATTTTTCCCCTGAAGAAAAAATCAAAATATTCCATCAGTTATTCCGTGGGCGTGAAGATGTTTACGCCCGCTTGTGGATCAGCAGCAAAACGGGCCGCAAAGTAGTGAAGGGGACGGTCTTGCTTAATTACCTATTGACATATAGTAGTCTAAGCCTATGCCTCGACAAGCGCGAATTGACAGCCCAGGGT
>CAYVTN010000179.1:0-6489 GCA_964454395.1 uncultured bacterium
GAGACGCAACATACATAAGGTTTTTAATGATTTTAAGTCCGACAGACTCCTAGAGAAAACGATTTCCGGCTTGGACGGTTTAAGTTGGAGCATAAAGCAATACGCAAGCCCGGTCGATGATAATCAAGGGACGCGTGATGGGACTTCGGACGACGGAGGGGAAGGAGCGTTAATGAGGTTATCCAAAACCATGACCACCGGACTGCTTGGCGCCGCGCTGGGGCTATGTTTGATTGCAGCCGCTTATTTTGCCGGCCCTTTGCAGGCTGCCGAATGGCAGCTGTGGGATGCGCTGCAGCGATGGGATAGCCGGCATGAAGCCCCCTGTCCGGACCTGCGTTTTATCGTATTGGATCAGCGAAGCCTGGATGCAGGTGAAAAGGAATTCGGTTTATCCTGGCCCTGGCCAAGGGAAGCCTATGCCCAGGCGCTGGAATTTCTGCATAAGGCCGGCGCACGGCTGGTGCTTTTGGATTTTTTGTTCAGTGAGCCCTCATTTTATGGTCCTGAAGACGATGATACCCTGATCAAGGCTCTGCGGGCGCAAGGTCACACCTACCTCTCCCTGCTTGCCAAAGTGCAAGGCCCTAAACAGGAAGTGGACACCCTGCTGCAAACGCGAAAAGACCTTGCCCCCCTGCTTTCCGATCCCAAGTCATTCCCCGGAAAAATGCAGCGCGGTGCCAGTCTGCCCATTGCGGGCATTCTCGCCGCTGCAACCGGGGCAGGCAATGTAGCCTTCGCGCCTGACGCCGACGGGGTGGCCAGGCGAGTTCAGCCTTTTTGCAACCTCCGGGGACGGGCGTTACCCTGCCTGGGCGTGGCGCCGCTGGTGCAGGGCAAAGGCGCTACACCGGAAATGCGCATGGACAGGGATTGGCTGGTTTTGGGAAAGCGGCGGCTGCCTCTGGACGGCCGAGGCAACCTAATGCTTCGCTATCCCGGTAAATGGACCAATTATCCCACCAGCAGCCTGATCGACGTAATTGCCTCCAACATGGCCTTGCGGGAACACCAGGCACCAGCCATAGATCCGGCGCTGTTCAAGGACAAAGTGGTGGTTATCGGCTCCAATGCGGAAGGGCTGCTGGATTTGCGCAAAACCCCGCTTGATGCCAATACACCGGGGTTCTTCATTCACGCCGCGACCTGGGCAGCGGTGACTTACCAGCGGGTGTACAACACCCATGGCCAGGGTTGGATTTTTTGGCTCTCCCTGCTGGGTCTGGCGCTTTGGGGCGGATGGCTCGGCACCTGGAGTTTCAGCCGCGCAAGCTGGGCCGTGTCGGCCACGGGCCTGGCCTATGGCGTTGCCGGACTGGCATGGCTGCACTTCGAGCACGGCGTGGTTTTTCTTTTATCCCCGATCATTGCCATGGCCGCGGCTTTTGGCATCAGCACGGGACTGAGCTACCGCCGGGAACAAAAGCAAAAACAATTCATTCAAAGCGCATTTTCACAAGTTCTGTCGCCCTTGGTTTTGGAGCGGCTGATGGACGAGCCGGAAAAGCTGAAGGCGGGCGGGGAAGCCTGTGAGGTGACCGTTTATTTTTCCGATTTGGCGGGATTCACCAAACTTTCCGAAAAACTGGAGCCGGAGGCTTTGGTCAGCATTTTAAACCGCTATCTCCATGAGATGATCACCACCATTGTGGACGAACAGCAGGGGTATGTGGACAAGTTCATCGGCGACGCTGTCATGGCCTTTTGGGGCGCGCCGGTGCCTGATCCTGACCAGGCTTTTCGCGCCTGCCGGGCGGCCCTGCGCAATCAGGCCAAACTGCGCGCCCTGCAGCCCGAACTGACGGCCCTGGGCCTGCCCGTGGATCTGCACATGCGCATCGGCATCCATACGGGCCGGGCGGTGGTGGGCATGATGGGATCGGCAAAAAAGCTTAACTACACGGTCATCGGTGATGATGTTAATCTGGCTTCCCGTTTGGAAGGCGTGAACAAAGTCTACGGCACGTCCCTGATGATCAGCCAGGAAACTTATGCAGCCTTGAACGGGCGCATGATCGCGCGCGAACTGGACCACATTCGCGTGAAAGGTAAACAGGAAGCGACCCGCGTGTATGAAGTCGTGGCCGAGCCGGGGGACTTGACGCCCGGACAAACGGCCTTGCTGGAAGCGTATCAGGCCGGGCTGAAAGCCTACAGGAACCGCGCTTTTGCCGAGGCCAAGCAATGGTTTACCAAGGCTTTGGAGATCATGCCCGATGATGGTCCCTCCCGGCTGTATTGCCGGCGCTGTGAACAATGCCTGAAAAAAGCACCCGGGGCCCGCTGGAAAGGGATCACGGTTTTAAGAAGCAAGTGATCCAACTTTGGCAACGTTGTCCCTGCGGTACGGAAATTATACGAAAGAGACGCCTTTGGCTGGCAAAGTTGAGAAGTGAGAAGGAGTGGACTTATGTCAAAATTCGGTGCTTGCATTCTTTTGCTGTTGCTGCCAATGCAACTTTGGGCTGAAGTCCGTTATGTTCAGATCGCCAGGGCGCGCCTACTGAAGCGGCCGTCGGCATTCAGCCCGACCGTGAAAACCCTGGCCTATCGGACGGCGGTGACGGTTGTTTCCCGTCGAGGAGCTTTCTATCTGGTGACAGGCAAGCGGCGCCATGGCTATATAGCGGCCTCGTCGCTGGCCGCACACCGGCCCAAATTTGCTTCCAAAATTGCCGGCACCTATGTGTCTTCCAATGAAGTGGCCACCGCCACCAAAGGATTCAATGCCCAGGTGGAGGCTCAATACAGACAACAAAATGCCAACCTGCCCTATGCGTACTTGAACCAACTGGAAAAGGCAACCCATTATCCCAATCCCCAGGCCGCCTTTGGCGAGTTTCGCAAGCAAGGAAAGCTGGGAGAATTTCAGGCAGGGGGGGACGGGCAATGAAGAGCATGGGTTGGTGGTCAATCCTGGCGCTGCTGGCCGCGGGGCTAAGCGGTTGCGCCACCCTGGGACAGGTGATCAAGGTGGGTGGCCAGTTGAGCGGGTACCAGGAATTGCAGGCTATGGGCGACAACATGGTGAAGTCGGACCGGACCTTTACGGAGGAGGAAAAATATTATATCGGCCGAACCGTGGCCGCTACCTTGATGGCAGAGGCGCCTTGGAAAAACAACCCCCGGCTTACCTTATATCTTAATGAAATCGGCAACACCCTGGCCCTGGCCTCGGACCAGCCCGAGATGTACCACGGCTATCATTTCGCGCTGCTGGACAACAAAAATGCCAATGCCTATTCCTGCCCGGGCGGTTTTGTGTTCCTTTCCCAGGGGTTGTTAAACCTGTGCCGCAATGAAGACGAAGTGGCCGCGGTTTTTGCCCACGAACTGGCCCATGTTATTTTGGGCCATCCCATGGAGGCTATCCAGGCCAGCCACCAGCGGGCTGCCGTGGCATCGTTGATCAAATTCGGGCTGCGCAAGGCCGGGGAATCCAATGCCGATGTGCAGCAATTGTCGGGCCTTTTTGATAACGTGGTGAAAGATGTGGTGAAAGCCGTGGCTCAGGGCTATTCGCGCGACAAGGAACGCCAAGCGGACGCCCTGGCTGTGGACATGTTGGTCAAAGCCGGATACGCCCCCCAAGCCCTGGCTGATGTTCTGGGACGCATGCAAGGCCATTCCGGCTATCACGGCGACCCCAAGCTGCGGGCCCGGGCAGTGCTGGCCATTATCCGCCCCAAGGGCGGCGTAACGCCGGTTGACCCCGGCCGCACCAGGCGGTTCCGAGCCATCGAAGCAACGATGGCTGCCAAAACTGGTGCCAGGCGTCAATGAACGTTTAAATACATTTTGTCTTGACCGCCGTCATTTGGCGCCATAAAACGACGGTTGCCATGACAAAATAGTTTAACCGGGTTTTTCAGCCTCCCAAGCAATCCTTATGCTGAACAATAGGGGAGCGTCGTTTATTATGGAAAAGATATTAATCACAGGGGGAGGCAGGCCCATCCTTAGATATTAAGAATGTTGGTAGACTGGATTATAAGAGGACGGGCAGGAAAACATATTGGGTATGTTGGTGCCGGCCACGGGGGTCCTTGAGTAAGATTAGATGGCAGATTGACACTTGCCATCGATGGTGATATTGAAACACATAAACATGAACGACGAAAGAAAAGTCCATGGACGCCGTAACGGTATCTCCGAAGTATCAGGTGGTCATTCCCCGCATGATCAGGGAAGCCTTGAAGATCTAGCCGGGGGAGAAGATGCAGGTCGTCCGTTATGGAAACCGTATCGAGCTGGTACGTCTGGAAAAAGCTAAACATGTCCGGGGGTTTTTAAAGGGCCTAAAAAACGATATTCCCCGCGAAAAAGACCGCTTATGAACTTAAATATAGTTGATTCCTCCGGCTGACTGGAATATTTGGCAGACGCCCGCAATGCTGATTTTTTGCTCCACTCATAGAAAACCAGCGCAACTTCTTGTGCCGGCTGTCTCCATTTACGAGGTGGTTAAAAGAAATTTGCAGCAGCGTGATGAAAATGAAGCCTTAAAAACCATTGCCGTCATGGCCCAAGGGCGCGTGGTGGATTTGGATGACAGCCTGGCCCTGGAAGCCGCCAAGTTCAGCGTGGATTATAAATTACCCATAACAGACAGCATGATCCTGGCCACGGCTTGGGCCTATAAAGCCACCCTATGGACTCAAGATGAAGATTTTAAGGGATTGCATCTGGTGAAATACATCCCAAAGAAATCAACCGCGACAGAATAGTGCTTGATTGCGGGGAGTACCGGCCTGCGTGGTTTCATTAAAAGCATAGTCCATGCCACGGTGCTAAGATGGCGCTAATGCAGGACATCACAAATAGCTTTCAGATGTCACCCCGGCAGCTTGTTGCCATGGTCCAATAAGAGCTATTAATGATGGAAAAAAATCGGGATTCCGGCTAAAATCATGCCGGCATGACGCAGAAAATGAAAAAGCAAAAGTAAAGAAGCGTTGGACACACTACACTAGCGCTATTTTTATAGGGGCTCAACATGTTGATCCCCTAACGGACGTAGGATCGATTTTGATCGGGTGAATGGATCATTAATTCTAAAGGAGATTTTGGATGATGAAAAAAATTGGATTATTAAGCTTGCTGGTTTTGCTCACGTTCAGTCTGGCCCAGGCCGACATTCCTAAGATTATTCATTTTCAAGGCCGGTTGACTGACCTGAGTGGTGTTCCCATAAGCGAGGGCGGTCATGGCATTACGTTTAATCTTTGGGATGCCGAAACCGGGGGGAACCTCTTATGGACAGGGAATTATACGGTATCGACCAAAAGCGGCTACTACAGTATAGATCTAGGTGACAGCCCTAGTCCTTTTCCGGCGGCCATGACGTTTGATCAACCTTATTATCTGGATCTGCAAGTTGGAGGAGATCCTGATGTATTAAGCCCCCGTATCAAACTGGACAGCGCAGCCTATGCCATGAATGTTGCCGACAATGCCATTGTGACTACCAAGCTCAAAGATAGCGCCGTGACGGAGGTCAAACTGGCCGACAGCGCCGTGACCAACGCCAAACTCGCTTATCATGCCGTTACGGCAGACAAGATGGTGGATGGCGCGGTCATTAACGGCAAGCTTGCCGACAATGCCGTGACTACGGCCAAGATAGCCGACAGTGCGGTCACCAATGCCAAACTTGCCGCGGGCGCGGTGACGGGAAGTAAAATTACGGACGGGTCGGTAACCGCAACCAAAATTGCCAATGGTGCTGTGAATTCTCAAGCCAAAGCACCTTATGCGCCAGAAGTTTATTTTAATGGTACCAGGACACCTAATATTAAAATACTTACCGGATCAAGCGGGACTAATGCTTCAGGATATGAAAAAGTCAATTTTCCAACAAACTTTTTTAGCACGCCGCCAAGAGTTTTTTTTTCGGCCTTTAACACCACTTATTTAGTAGCGATGGATTTGGGAAGTGTTACCAAAGATTATTTTGAAGTTTGGTCAAGATATATGAACAGTCAAGCATTTCCAACGAGTTATCAGTGGATGGCCATCGGATATTAGAGCTATTTATAACCTGTTTTTGATGGGATCACCATAATGGATACTCAATTTAAAATTGATCGGTTTGGGCAAAGAGACTGGCTCTGGGTGGGGTTGTTTTTTATTGCCGTCTGGGTAGGCATGTTTTGGACAAGTGGCTTATACCATGGCGGCTTTAATTACTTTTTAGATGATCATTTGCTGGTTTCTATTTATGCCAAGTTAACCTCATGGAAAGCGACCTTAATCGATCCATTTTCCACCTTGTTTCAAGCCGGGCATGACCGTTTCCGGCCCATGTACTTTGTGTTTTTGCATATCTTTACTAAACTCTATGGATTAAATCCCTTTATTTGGTATTTATCGTCCAGCCTTATCGCTGTCATCACATCTTTGGTTTTTTATGCTTTTGCCCGCAGAATCAATTTTTCTATGCTCAATTCGCTTATTTTTACATTACTGATCATGATGGGTTACCAA
>CAYVTN010000180.1:0-1099 GCA_964454395.1 uncultured bacterium
CGTATCACTATCTGAATTATCTTTTTACCCGCCTGCCTTCGGCCAACACCCCGGAAGCGCTGCGCCAGCTATTGCCCACCGAAGTCAAAGCGGAAAACCTTTAATCATTGAACCCCTCACCCTAGCCTTCTCCCCGCTAAGATGCGGGGCGAGGGGATCATACCTGTGGTTATTTTGACGCTTACCATCAGTCACTAAATTATCTCACCCCTGAACAGGCTGAGAGAAAGTTGGTTGCAGCTTAATAAAAGTGTCTGTCAAACCCTGGATAGCTCATATTTGATTTAAGGAGTTAAGAAACTGAAGCAGCATCCTTGGCGAAGGTTGAGCATGTTATTTTTTTACAAAAAAAGTAAATTGGTAATCGCTACCGGAATTTGAATAATCTAATAAAGAAATAAAAAAGCCCGTCTCCTGGAAGGGAATGGGCTTTTTTTAAAAGTTTACTTCTCACTCTTTTTAAATGAATTTACCTTTTTAATCAATCCCGATAGCATTTTCCCAATATTATCAAGATCGGTTTTAAATTTGTCATGCGATGATTCGTTGATCAATCCTTTTCTTTTACATAATTCCAATATTGGTACACATTCCTGGGATGATCCACGGGCAATGAGAAAGAATTGCTTCTTATCATTTGCATGCCAGCGGCCATTGCCTTCAGCAATATTGATTGAAATCGAGAGGGCAGCTCGGTTAAGCTGGTCGATGAGGTAGTAATTGCCTTTAGGGAAACTATCGGTTGTTTTGGAGATTGTTTCTGAGAAATTCAGTGCTTTTTGATAGACATCAAGGTTTTCGAAAAGAAATGGCATAGATTTAATCCTCCTAAATTTATTGTTTAGAAGGTTAGACAGTAGAATTAAGAAATCCTTGCATAAAAAAAAAGGCGGGGATTGCTCGGCGATTTCGCTTTGCGAAAAACGAAAAGCCCTGCACCATAAAGGCACAGGGCTTTGGATATTAGAACAAAGCAGAAAAGCCGAAAATCGAAAATGGAGAATCGACCGCAAATAGATTTTGCGATTATCGACTATCGATTTTCGATTGCTCGGCGATTTCGCTTTGCGAAATCGCTGGCTCCCCGGGCTGGACTCGA